>RZYT01000488.1 GCA_009930195.1 Spirochaetia bacterium
TGTTGTGCGATGGTCAGGTCACTGATCTCCATCCCGCTTCTGATGTCGAGTTCGAAGGAGTCGATCAGCTTTTGCGCATCCTCCTCCATTTTCTTGAAGTCAACGAAACGGGTGCCCTTCATGGGCTCCCTTCCGAGGTAGATGTTCTCGGCTACCGTCATGTGGGGAACGAGCACCAATTCCTGGTGGATGACGCTGATTCCCTGTTTTTGTGCATCGAGTACCGAGTTGATGACAACCGTCTTCCCATCAATGATGATGTCTCCGGCATCCTTGCTGTAAATCCCACCCAAAATCTTGATCAGGGTGGACTTGCCCGCACCATTCTCTCCCAGCAGCGCATGCACCTCACCGCTGCGCAGCTGCAATGAGACATCCTTGAGGGCCAATACGCCGGGGAACTCTTTGCGGATGTGGTTCATTTCCAATAGAATCTGTTCACTCACCCTGAGTCATCCTCCCTCTCACTTGAGAAAGGGGCCGAGTGTTCCCCGGCCCCAAAGAACTGCTAACCAGTATACACCGCTTATTGCCAGCCGTCAGTACCGTACTGAGCAACGTTGTCCTTGTTGATCATGAAGGTCTGGACAGGAATGCGCTTCTCATAGGCTTCGCCCTTGAGGACCTGGTATGCCAGCTTGACCGACTCAACACCAATGCTGATCGGGCTCTGGGCACCGGATCCGACGAACTGACTTCCGCTTGCGATCTCAGCCTTTGCCTCGGGAGAACCGTCAACACCGTAGATCAGGATGTTGGTGCGGTTTGCAGCCTTGCAGGCGGCGAGGGCGCCGAGAGCGGTCGGGTCATTGCCACCCATGATGGCGATGATGTCGGTATGGGCCTGGAGAATGTCGTCGGTGATCTTCATGGAAGTGGGGAGGTCACCCTTTGCATCCTGCTGGGCCACGATCTTGAAGTTCTTTCCCTTGATGGCTTCCATGAAACCGGCGATGCGGTCGTTGATGGAGTTCATGGTCGGGGAGTCGAGCACGACAATGTTTCCGCCGTTGGGATAGCGCTTGATCAAGTCAACACCGCACACATAGCCTGCGTTGAAGTTGTCGGAACCAGCATACGCGGTCACATAATCCATATCCTTCACTTCGGTGTCGAAGTTGATGATGGGGATGCCGGCATTTTTCAGAGCAACGAGAGCGGGGCGGATGCCTTCCCAGTCAACAGGATTGAGGAAGATCGCATCGATGCCCTGGGTGATCAGGTCTTCGATCTGGTTGATCTGCTTGGCAACGTCCATGGCAGGATCCATGGTGATCAGCTTGTCGCCGTTGGCCTCAACCTTGTCACGGATGGACTTCTCAAGAATGATGAAGAACGGATTGTTCATCGTCAT
>RZYT01000123.1 GCA_009930195.1 Spirochaetia bacterium
GCCTTCAGTGAGGCGGGTTTCTACCTCTCGGGCACCTGCATCTGGAAAAAGCAGTCGCTGGTGCTCGGCCGCTCGCCCTACCAGTGGCAGCACGAGCCGGTGCTCTTCGGATGGAAGAAGAAGGGAAAGCACTTGTGGTACACCGGACGTAAGGAATCGACCATCTGGGAATTCGACAAGCCCAAGAAGAACGGCGACCACCCTACCATGAAGCCGGTGGCCCTTCTGGCCTACCCGATCATGAACTCGTCGATGAGCAACACGCTGGTGCTCGACCCGTTCGGAGGCAGCGGCAGCACGCTGGTCGCCTGCGAGCAGACCGAGCGGAGCTGTGCCACCATCGAGTTGGATGAGAAGTACTGCGATGTGATCGTCAAACGCTATATCGAGCTTGTCGGATCCAGCACAGGCGTTATCGTGCAGCGGGACGGATTGGATTACACCTACGAGGAAGTCGCTTCCCAGGAGGCCACCGATGGATGAGCTGACCCTGATCACTACTCTCGCGGTATGCCTGTTCGGTTCGGGAGGCATCGTGTTGTGGCTACTCAACAGACTAGCCAAACGAAGCGACGACCGCCTGGGCTATGCGAAGGTCCTCAAGGAAATCAAGACCACCATCACCAGGGTCCAGATGGGTCTGGTCATGGCACTGGAGAACGACAAGGTCATCTTCAAGTCGCTGAGGACCCATGAGATCAACGGCGAGAGCGAGGAGCAGGAGAAGAAGATGGACGATTACTTCCTGTCCCTGCTTGGTAGCAAGGGGGAGGAAACATGATCCTCAGTGCCATATTGCTCGCATTCGCCGCCTTTTTAGGCTTGGTGATGGAACTCTACAAGAAGAGCCTTCGTCGTGACAGGGTAAGCGAGAACGAGATCAAGCTGGTTGCCATCGCCTGCTCGGCTATCCTTGCGTACGTGACCTACCAGGTCGCACCGGCATCCACACCGGTCGGGGATCTGAAGGCCACACCCTACCTGGTGGTCCTGTACACCGTAGCGATCTACCTGCTGCAGCTTCCTGCGTGCATGGCGTTCTGGAAACCACTGGTCAAGAAGTTCATGGAGAGGAAAGCCGATGAATGAAATCATGCAGATGCTCATCCTCATCATCCTGGGACTGTTGGGGATCACCCGCTACCAGGCACACAAGAACAAGGACCTGAAAAAGGATATCCAGCAAGAGCGGGATACGGTGAAGAAACGAGAACAGCAATT
This sequence comes from Spirochaetia bacterium, assembly GCA_009930195.1. Classification (GTDB taxonomy): domain Bacteria; phylum Spirochaetota; class Spirochaetia; order Sphaerochaetales; family Sphaerochaetaceae; genus Sphaerochaeta. Next base: position 1,222 of record RZYT01000123.1, read on the forward strand.
GGAGAAGATCGATGAAGTACAGCAGAAGCTCACCACCATCACCCAAGAGAGACCACCTGAAAAGATCGAACCTCCTGAAAGCGGTGACTCTGCTGGCCGTCTTGATCGTCTCAACCGGCTGCACGAGCGTGCCAACAGTAGAGGAGAATGATCCGTATCGTCAGGTCTTGGTCTCGATGGCTCCCGAAGCACCGACGATCCCTGTCTTTCCCGCACTGAGTTGGACATACGAGAACGGTTTGTACTGCATAGCAGAGACGGATGCCGACAAGCTTTTGGACTACGGGGAGAACGAACTGCCGTTGTTCGCCCACCGCTATGGTCAGTACGTGCGCCAGATACATCTGATCTTGGAGACGCTGAGTCAACCATGAATAACTTGGTAGCTTATAAACTTGGCTCGACAAGATACAAATCCGGAAATCCCATTCGTTGCCCCGACATCACCGTATGCGTTTGCCTTTGGCAATTGCATCCTCGATAGCACGATGACAACACACCCCCAACGGATTATTGCGAAGACAATCTGAATTCTTCATAGCCCCCGTCAATTCAATGACATCCCGAAGTGTTTCGGCATCGTGCTTCACAACAGCATCCAGGACTTGCTCTTCAGTGACTCTGCTGCAGTAGCAGGCATATTTTGGTATCGCACCATCTTTAAACCAAACGGGAACCTTGAGTTGATCTCTAGTAAAATGGCTTCCATCAATTCCGAAATAAACCATATCACAGCTAGGTGACATGCAGATGCCATAGTGGCTACGGGTAACAAGATCCCGATATTCTTCCTGTACCAGATGTTCGACCGTCTCTCTATCAACTGGGACTCCCTCAGTTTTGCACATTGGGCATATCAGACTGCTTGAATTCCGCTGAGACCGGTCAGGTCCACAACAACCTTGATTATGGGTACTCATAGATTACCTCCAATTGCTCAAGTATCAGGATTATCCACACGTTTGTACAGGGGGCATTGACAAGTCCTTCAGGTAAGCAAGTAAGACACAACTGCCAGCAACGATAGAACGGATCCAATCACGCTTGCAATTGATTCATTTATACGCGATCAATGCACACTACACGGAGGATGCATATGGATGAGATGAACCGAAAACGGGTCGAGGTCCTCAGGAAACAGTACCCCCAGGGGTGTACGGTCGAGCTGGTAAGCATGGATGACGTATTATCAAGAATTCGCGATAACTCGTCTTATCAGGAGTTTTGATTTATCAGGAAACAGAATCCAATCTGCTTGTGAACCAAGCAAGACTGGTTCAAAATTTCCTGATAAACATTTACTTCAAACCGCAAAGGCTCTTCAGAAGTTCGTCATCATCGAGCAACATTCTTTCAGAGTCCAAGATTGCCTTTAACGGACTTTCCTCAGGCACTGAGGCTTCGATTGCCTTTCGCTTCATTTCTGTATCTGCATGAGCATAAATCAAGGTCGTTTCCAACTGGGAGTGGCCCAACCATTGTGAGACAAGCGTCAAATCAACCCCATGTTGGTACAAATGCATTGCCCTGGAGTGGCGAAATAGATGTGGATGAACATTTTCAGGTACTTCAGGACACGAAATTCTGGCAAGGCAACCATAATTGTGTACAAGCTTTCTCACGTTGTCTTCGGTCATACGTTTATGCTGCCCGTTCCGTACGCAGTAAAATAGATGGTCATTCTGGTTTGAGTCCCTATGGAACAGGTTCAAGTATTTTCTCAGGTGTTCGACCACATTCGTACGAAGGGGTACTATCCGGTCCTTGCGTCCCTTCCCATGGAATAGGACCGTCGAGGTCTGGTTGATGTTGAGATCACAAAGTCTGACATCGACAAGTTCTTGAACTCTTGCTGCAGTATGATATAGAAACAGCATGAGGAACATATCCCTCAGTCCTTTTCGAGAACTGGAATCCGGTTGTTTGATGATGGTTTCCATCACAGGCTCACTCAAGTACTTCACAAGATTCTTCTTTTCTACGGCATTCGCCACACTTCTGATGTCCAACCAATAGGACACCAGATTCAAGTCCTCGTTTGCAGCAAAGGAGAAAAAAGTCCGTATGCAGTGTAGCCGGTGGTTTCTTGTGCTTACGCTACATCCCTGATCTTTTTCAATGTAATCAAGAAAGGATGCAAGCATTCTGGAATCCAATACTTCGAAGGTGAGATCACGTAGCTTCACTTTCCTCTGGACCTGAGCATACTCAAGAAACATCGATAGAGCTTTCTTGTATGACCGGATGGTGTTTTGACTGTACTTCTTCACCTGAGGAAGATATGTGACGAAGTATTTCTGAATCAGGTCGAACAGGCTGTTGAGTTTTACTTTTCCCATACTGCCACCTCTGGAACCATTTCGTCGAGTTCGTTCCAAGAAACCCCAGTGGATTTTAAAAGATTCTCCGGCAGGATGTGGATGTAGTAAGCTGTTGCCGAGACTCCGGTGTGCCCCATGTAGGAGCTCAGGTATGGAAGCATTGAGAAAAGATTCTTTTTCTCATCAATCCATTTCTGTAGCACCATCGAGGCAAATCGATGCCTCAAATCATACGGCCTGGCGTAACGAAGGTTTTTCTCACAAATGTCAAGGTTTGCCCTCTTCCAGCATCTCTGAAACAAGGCAGTCAGGAGTTTTCCAGTGTACAAGCCTCCTTTCTGTCTTGGGAATAGATACTCCTCATCTGGAGCAAAAAACGCTTTTCTAGAGAGGTATCTGCCACACATGCCCTTCATGTCTTCAGACATCACAACAATGCGCTGCTTTAATTCTTTGTTGTGGCGTATCAGGATTTCACCTGTCTCCATATTGACATCGTCACACTTGATTTCACGAACTTCATTAGGACGCAAGCCACATGTGTATAGCATACGAAACATGACGGGAGCGACTTCCGGAACCCATGGATCCACTTCCTGCGAGGGTGAAATCGTATCAACCGCAACGAAGAACTTGGAAAGACCATCGTCTGAAAGGAGGTTTATGCGATGTCTTCTCTTAGGTGTATAACGCGTCATGTATCCTACAGGCAGCACGTAGGCATCTCCTCCGGAGGCGACAATATACCGAGCAAGTTTTTTTATTAAGGCTACTCGAACCTTAAGTTCTGAACCTATGGACCTATCACATTCTTCCTGGAGCCAACCACAGACAATGTCTTTAGTGAGTTGTGCAGAATCGATGCCGGATCTGATGCAGTAGCTGTCGAAAGAAAACAGTGAACGCCGAACGGGCCAAGGACGATGCCCATTGGCTGTCCAGTCTTCCAACAGATTGTTCATGTGGTAGGCGAAACAGCATCTGAAATTATCCATATATCCCTCCTGTCGGTTTTATCCCATCAAATGGAAGAGCGCATATGGAAAGATGTCTGCTGTCTAGAGAAATATACCGTTTTGTGATATCCATTCCGGAATGTCCTAGAATCTGGGATGTTGTCATGAGTGGTATCTCCGCAATAGTCATCCTTTGTCCTACAGATCTTCGAAGGGAATGAAAACCTTTGCATTCGATTCCTGCCCTTCCACAAAGGAACTTGAAGCGGCTGGACAGTATGCTTCCCATTTCATAGGCATCGAATGGGGCCCGATGATGAACGAATACTTTTGTTGATTTCGATTTCGGTCTTGCCTTCAGAATATATGATTTCAATGCTTGACCAACATCCTTTGTTAGTGGCAACGCCAACGGGACACCGGTTTTTGACTGATTAATGTTGATCTCCCCACATCTCCAGTCTATGTTGGGGAGTTCAAGGGAAATGATGTCGATGGCCCTCAATCCAGTGACGACACCAAGTAGAACGATTGCATAATCCTTTTTCCCCTGCGCAGTGCTTTGGTCTATACTGGTCAACAAGTCATATATTTCCTGTTGGGACATCGCGGGAAGAATCTTCTTCTCGGTTGCAATCGGAAGGGACAGGTACTGAGAAAAATCACAGTCAGCAAGTCCGTGGTTGACGAAATACTTGGTCAGAATCTTCAATCTGCGCTGGTCGCCGTACAAGGTTTGACCCGAAACCTTAGCTGAGCGTTCAAGCATATAGCCTCTGACAAGCTCTAGAGTGATTTCCGACGGGGAAAAGCATTGCATTTCTTCAAGCCACAGGAAAAACTGGTTTGCAGAACTTATCATATGGTATCGATCTGGTCCGCTGAAAAACTCATCTGTGCGAAGCTCTTCCATGATGGCCTCAAATGCTGTTCCATGCTTGGGAGTCATCTTTCGGACGGAGTACAGATTACCAGTTTCAATGTAATGCAGGAAGCGGGAAGCCGCCCTTTTGTAGTAGCGGACAGTTTCCGATGATATTTCTCCATTAGCATGTCGCTTGACATGATATGTAAGAAATCGATCCACAATGTCTCTATCCAACGTTCGGTTTTCACACTCATACAGTGAACGAATCAGGCATTTTATCGGAGTCCGATACATCTTACAAGACTTGGGAGGATAACCTTCTTCTGTTAGGGCAAGAAGAAAACTATCCAATTGTTGTTCAAGGTTCATAACTCTTACCTCCTTGGTAATTAGTGGTAAGTGCCAGTATATAATCAGAAATTGAACAACGATAAAACCATATCAAACAACACGAAATTTATCTTTTCCTGATAAATCAAAACTCCTGATAAGACGTACAGGCACCGCCCAAGGGCACCAAAGGGGTTGTGATTCACATCGACGACATCGGGACCATGCACGTCGCCTGGGAAACCGGATCGACACTGGGAGTGGTGCCGGGCATCGATCTGGTCAAGAGACTGGATGAGGAGATCCCGCGGCATAAGATTTTCTAGTGCGCCTCTCCCACTTGAGGCGGCAGGTCGCCTGAAGCCCGTCGTAGAGGGAAAGGAACTCATCCAGGCCCATGACAGTGGCCGAAGGATCCGCTTCGAGCGCATCGCAGGCGGCATCAGCCCATGCAAGGATGAAGGTCTTCCATTCCATGTCGACGGCCTTGGGCTTGAGCAGGGAAGATACCAATTCCGTCGCCTCCCCGCTTTCAAGCCTTCGGTCCTCCAACGGACCGGAGGCTTTCTGCTTTGCACCCAGCTCGCTTCTCACCCGCTTGAACGGGTTGCCCGGATACGCCCGCACACCCTCCAATAGCCACCGGCCGTCGTTGCGGCAGCGGAAGTACAGGTGATACAGCTTCTCCACAATCATCGGCGGCAGCATCTCAGGCGAGAGCAGAAGGGATGGACAGGCCGAGCCCATCATGGCGAACAGCGGCTCAAGATCCATTCCGAAGCTCGGGAGATCACCCAGGGCGGCCTCCCCCACCTCCGCCACGCGCTGGGTGCGCGTGCTGAGCTCCAGGAAGAGGATTTCAGCCTCGCATGGATTCCCGGTTGCGACCAAGCCCATCACCGTGAGCGACGGGTCGGCCGGGTCTATCG
>RZYT01000489.1 GCA_009930195.1 Spirochaetia bacterium
AGACTCCTTCATAGCTGTTTTGATTGAGGTCTGTTTGTCAGATGGAATTTCTTGGATTCAAATGCATCTGCTGCGAGGTTTGCAGAGTACGTATGTTGCCCAAGAGGCAAGCTGTTTCAGGCAGCAAGGAAGAGGATGGCAACCCCGAGAATGGATAGGAGTGTGGCTCCCAAACTTGCTGGGGTGATCTTCTTGTGCAGGATGAAGCGGTCGAAAGGAAGCAAGAGTATGGGGGTTACCTGGGTGATGGTGGTCACAATCCCCACCGGGGCTAGGGTGAACGCCTTCATCTGCAGCGACATGCTCACCACCGGTCCTGTGAGGGCCGCAAGAAAGAGCAGGAAGAACAACCGTGGATTGCGGAATGTCTGGAAGTGGGAGCGTGCATCCCGTTTGTAGAAGACGTTGAAGATGATGAAAGCCCCCAATCCTCCCAGATTGCGCAGGAGATTGGTGGAAACGGCACCCGTTTCCTCCAAAGCAAACCGGGCCAAGAGGAAGGAGAGTGATTGCAATACCGAGCCCAGGATTGCATAGACCAATCCTTTCAGTTTTGACCGCTCCTCATCGCTAAGCCTTCCTCCCTGTTTTCGCCTTCCATCCAGGAGAACCATCAGGGTGACGCCAAGGATGGTGACGAAGATTCCGAGGATTTGGATGAAGTTGAGCCGCTCATCAAAGAGAAGGAACCCGAACAGCGCCGTGACTACAGGGGAAAGGGTCATGATGACCATCGACTCACGTGCTCCGAGCAGGACGTACGACTTGAACAGCAACAGGTCGGTTATGAAATACCCGATTGCTCCGCTTGCAAGCAAAAAGAGGTAGGTCCTCGCACTCAATCCTACAGGGAACCAGATTCCCTCCATGAGGTAGGTGAGCAGTATGATAGCGGGCAGGGCAATCCACATCCTGATGTGAGCGACAGCATCCGAACCCACTTTCTGGCCGAGATGGCGGTAGATGATCGCATTTTGGGCCCAACAGGCTGCAGTGAGCAGGGCAAGCAGCTGCCCTACGATCAGATTATGTTCCATGGTGGGCCAAACAGTAGCACAAAGGGCGTTTCTTGGCAATGAAACAGTATGTGCCAAAGGGCATATCACTGGCCCGCAAAATCTTTTTCCCCATCATTTCACAAATGCAATTTCTCTCGTGTTTGCCGACAATTTGCTCAATCAAGTAGAGAGCGGAACGCTATGGATCACTATGGCTCGAGTGAAAAACGTGGTGCATAGAGTGCACATTCCCCGATAGGAATTTCCTGAAACGATTACAAACAGATCCATCTGACTTTCCGTCCGCCATCCTACACAAGTCAGCTCCTGGCAAGGACCT
>RZYT01000490.1 GCA_009930195.1 Spirochaetia bacterium
CCGAGGGCAGTGGTGCCGTCGGTTCTGATGATGCCATGCTCAATTACCGGCTTTGCACCCCGGGCCAGCTCCACGGTATCCATATGGGCGTTGAGCAGTACCGTAGGCCCGCTTCCCGGTAGGTAGGCATAGAGGTTCCCAGCTTCGTCGTATTGGGTGCTCAGGCCCAACGAAAGCAGCTTGTGCTCCAGATACAGGGCCAACCGATCCTCCTCAAAGGAAGGGGAGTCAAACGAGACGAGGGAGAGAAAGCTGTCTACCATAGTTTGCATGGACTGACTATAGCATAGGCAAAAAGAGTTTGACCACACCTTGCAGTGGTGTATCATGTAAGGCATGAACTATACAGCAAATGAACAACGCTATGAAATCATGACGTATCGGAGGGCAGGAAAGAGTGGCCTGAAGCTTCCTGTTCTCTCCCTCGGACTGTGGCACAACTTCGGCTCGGAAGCAGAAGAGCCGGTGTGCAATGACGTGATCACCACCGCTTTCGACCACGGCATCACCCACTTCGACCTGGCAAACAACTATGGGCCTCCGGGGGGCAGTGCAGAGAGCCGTTTCGGCAAGATTCTCTCACACCAGCTCAAGAGCTATCGGGATGAACTCATCATCTCCACAAAAGCCGGCTACTACATGTGGCCGGGTCCGTATGGTGAGTGGGGGAGCCGCAAATACCTGATCTCCAGTTGCGACCAGAGCCTGAAGCGGATGGGCCTTGAGTATGTGGACATCTTCTACCACCACCGTCCCGACCCCGATACCCCGCTTGAGGAGACCATGGGTGCTTTGGCGCAATTGGTGCGACAGGGAAAGGCCCTCTATGTGGGCATTTCCAACTACAAGGCGAAGGATGCGGTGAAAGCCATTGCCCTGCTCAAGGAGCTCGGCTGCCCGTGTGTACTCAACCAGGTACGCTACTCCTTGCTCGACCGTTGGGTGGAAACCGATGGTCTGCTCGATGCCATGGACAACAATGCCGGTACCATTTGCTTCTCACCCCTTGCCCAAGGTCTTCTGACCTCCCGTTATCTGGATGGGTCCATTCCCCAGGACAGCAGGGCGAATGAGAAGCGCTTCCTCAAGCCTGAGATGATCACAGAGCAGCGGGTGGCGTTGCTGAATAAGCTCAATGCAATTGCCCAAACAAGAAATCAGAGCCTTTCTGAGATGGCCATCAGTTGGCTGTTGCGGGATGAGCGTGTCACCAGTGTTCTCATCGGGGCAAGAAACAAAAACCAGCTTCTGGAGAACCTGAAGGCAGTGGAGAAGCCCAGCACATTCAGCAAGGAAGAGCTTGCTGCCATCATGGCGGTGCTCAAGGAGTGGGAGTAG
>RZYT01000491.1 GCA_009930195.1 Spirochaetia bacterium
TTTTACTGTTTGATTTCACTGAGGATAGAGAGGATTTTTTCTTTTTCCTTCTCTAAGTTATTTTCGGAAATATCTAGTGCTGGCTGGAATAAATTAAAAGGCTCTTTTCGCCTAGCATAGCAAATTAGATTTACAGTACACCAGACCTCTGCTACAATGAACATATGACAGACAAGGAAAAAGAGCAGAAAGCTTTGGAAATCTACCAGCAGTTAATCAACACTCTCGAGGACGTTCCCGAGAAAGCCGAAATCATCAACATTGTTAACACGCTGATCGAGGAGAACGGCCTCTCTCCGGTCGGGGAGCCCAAAACCACGCTCAAGGCTTCCAGAAGGAAGTCTGAGGGGGAATCCGTATCCAAAACTTGTCCGAAATGCGGTTCCGACCATGTGGCAAAGCGCGGATCGGCCCACGGCAAGAGCAGGTTCCGATGCAAGGATTGCGGAGCTTCGTTCGGCTCCAGCACCGGTAGGCTGAGTGAGGGCAGTTACACTTCAGAGAAGGCATGGGACATCTTTGTTGAGGGCATGCTCTGCGGTGATTCCCTGCCTTCATTGTCAGAGAAGTGCGGCATCTCGCTGTCCACGGCCCATTCCTGGAGGATGAAGCTGTTCAGCCAGGTCACCAACTCGGCGGAGGGAAGGATCCTCAAGGGCGTGATCCAGGAGGATGAGATCTATCTCCCCTCGAGCTTCAAGGGAAACTGGAAGGGTGCTGTTAATCTCGGTATTGAAATGGATTACACAGATGTGGTCCCGGACTACCGGAAGTACGGGTTCCGCGACTATCCGCATGAGAGGGGGTCGCAGGACCGCAAAAGAGGTTTGAGCCGTGACAAGGTGTGCATCGCCACCGCCATCGACGACGGCAGGAACGTGATTGGCAAGCCGGTCGGTCGGGGAAATGTCAGCAGCGATGGCCTGGAGCACGCATTCTCCTCCAGACTCGACCAGCAATCAATCCTGGTTACCGACAAGAGCAAAGGCGGGATCAAATACGCCGAGAGCACAGGACTCGCCCACTTCGCCCTGGATTCCAAGACGGAGGCGAGAAAGGGACCGTACAACCTGCAATTGGTAAACTCATTACACTCGATCATCTCGGAGATATCCCACAGCAGGTTCTGTTTCGCTACCAAGAACGCCGAGCTGTACATCACATGGGAGGCATGGAAGTTGCTGAACAGGACGAGGAGCCTGGCAGAGAAGAAGGACACCCTCAAGAACTTGGTCACACCGGGCAAGAAAGCAGTCACAATGCAACAAATCAGGAGCAGGGAGCTGCCTGAAGTACTGCGGCAAGTCTCAGAAAGCTAAACTTTACGAAAAGAGCC
>RZYT01000492.1 GCA_009930195.1 Spirochaetia bacterium
GCAGTATATGCTGGAGAAAGCCAAGAGCTACGGGTATCGTCGCTGCGGCTTCATTCTCGACCGCGGGTACTTCTGCAAGTCGAATATCCAGTATATGGATTCCTGCGGCTATGAATTCATCATCATGGTCAAAGGCAAGAAACGGCTCGTCTCAGAACTTGTGCTGCAGCACAAAGGAAGTTTCGAGGTCGATCGCAGCTGTTTCATCAAGGGACACAGGATCTACGGCAAGACCGTGAAGGCGAAGCTGTTTGCTGATGATGAGCATGATCGGTATTTCCATCTCTTCCATTCCACAGCCCTCCAGCATTCGCAGAGAAGTTCCCTGGAACTTGATCTGGAACGGATGGGAAAGATGCTTGGGAAGTACCGTATGAAGCCTGTGCAGCTTCCTGATGTGTACGAGCATTACTTTGAGCTCTATTACAATGAGCAGAGCAAAGCCCTTGTCCACTGGAAAGAGCGGGCCGATGTGATCCAGCAGGAGCTGTCTCTCTGCGGGTACTTCTCCATTGTCACCTCAGAGAAGATGTCAGCCCAGGATGCCATGGACCTCTACAGGAGCAGGGATTCCTCTGAGAAACTCTTCAGGAGCGACAAGACGTTCCTTGGGAACAGAAGCCTCAGGACCTATTCGCAGCAGTCGGCGGAGGCGAAGATCTTCATTGAGTTCGTGGCACTCATCATCCGCAATCGATTCTACACGCTGCTCAAGGATGAGACGGAACGCATGGACGAGCGTCCGAACTATATGACTGTTCCTGCCGCATTGAAGGAATTGGACAAAATCGAGATGGTGAGGCAATATGATGGAGTGTATCGACTCGATCATGCCCTAACGAAGACCCAGAAGACGATTCTGAAAGCTTTTGGGCTGGACAGTGATGCTGTTCACACCACAGCTGTGGCCATCAGCGAGACTCTTGGTGGCAAGACTGGAGCTGCACAATCCGGAGGGAGAAAACATGGCAAGAACCAAGACAATGGCCTCTATTGATGCAAAGATCGTGAAGGCCCAGACAACAGTTGAAAAGACGAAAGCCAGATACGATGCTGCAATTGCGGAGCTTGAGACACTTTATGCTGAGAAGAGAGATCTACAGGCGAAGGAGCTGGCAGCTGCGATCGAGAAAAGTGAGAAGTCCTACGAGGATGTCCTGACTTTTGTTAAGAGCGGGAAGCGTTGACCAGTCGTGATTCACTTTGAGTAATAAAATTTCAGGAAGTTAAGGTTGAACGGAAAGTCATTCTCGAATGGAGTCCTGCAGTGAGTCATAGTAAGGACACCCCTACCTGAATTCAGGATAGGGGTGCCATAAGTTGGAATAGGC
>RZYT01000493.1 GCA_009930195.1 Spirochaetia bacterium
GCCCAGGTAGGCGACCTTGATGGCCTCGTTCTCCAGCAGTTCCTTGCCCGGCCCTGCGAGGGTGATGTTCCCTGTCTCCATGACATAGCCGGTGTGGGCGGTTCTCAGGGCGACGTTGGCGTTCTGCTCGATGAGCAGGACGGTCACACCGGCCTCGTTGATTTTCTTGATGATGGAGAAGATGTCCTTGACCACCAGAGGGGCAAGGCCGAGGGACGGCTCATCCATCATGATCATCTTCGGATTGGCCATCAGGGCCCTTCCGACGGCCAGCATCTGCTGCTCGCCGCCGGAGAGCGTTCCGGCAAGCTGCCAGTGGCGTTCCTTCAGGCGCGGGAAGAGTTCATAGACCCGCTCGAGGTTCTGCTGCTCATGGACTTTGTCCTGCAGGTACCCCCCGATCTTCAGGTTCTCAAGCGTCGTGAGGTTCGGGAAGACCCTGCGGCCTTCGGGAACCAGCACCAAGCCCATTTCCACAATCTTTCGGGTGTCCATGCCGTTGAGCTTCACACCGTTGTACGTGATGGTCCCGCTGGTAATGGGAACCAAGCCCATGATGGAGCGAAGGGTCGTGGACTTACCGGCTCCATTTGCTCCGATGAGGGTGACAATCTTCCCTTCATCGACAGAGAAGGAGATGCCGTTGAGGGCCACAATACCACCGTAACAGACTTTCAAGTCCTGGATTTCCAATACACTCATGCTTCATCCACCCCCAAGTATGCCCTGATGACGGCAGGATTGTTCTGCACCTCTGCCGGTGTTCCCTGGGCTATGGTCTTGCCATAGTCAAGGACATAGATGGTGTCCGAGATATCCATGACCAGGTTCATATGGTGTTCGATCAAGAAGACGGTCAGCTTGAACGAGTCCTTGATCTCCTTGATAAACAGCGAAAGTTCCTCGGTTTCCTTCGGGTTCATACCTGCCGCAGGCTCGTCGAGCAACAAAAGCTTGGGCCCGGTTGCCAAAGCGCGGGCGATCTCCAGCCTGCGCTGCTTGCCGTAGGGAAGCGATGAGGACTTCTCATCGCGGCTGCCAAGCAGCCCCACCCGCTCCAAGAGCGCCTCGGTATCCTGATGCATCCTCAGCTCTTCCTCTCTATTAAGGCGGAAGGTGGAGGAGAAGAGCCCTGCCTTTATATGGCAGTGCTTTGCAATCAGGACGTTCTCAAAGACCGTGAGGTCCTTGAAGAGACGGATGTTCTGGAAGGTACGGGCCATACCAAGGCGCGTAATCTTGTCCGGGGTGTTGACCACCTGCTTCTCAAACGGTGTCTTGTAGGTACCGTTGTAGATCTTCTTCATCTTGGAACGTGGATAGTTCTCACC
>RZYT01000494.1 GCA_009930195.1 Spirochaetia bacterium
AGCAAGCCGCCATCAAGTGATTTCTATCACAAGCCCAAGCCTTCCTCAATCAACAAGGGCGGACAGGGTCCCAAGAGGAAGAGCGGCGGCCAGAAGGGCCATGAGGGTACGACCATGAGGCTCAAGGATGAGCCGGACGTCGTGCTTCAGTGCCTTCCCTCCGACTGCATCGCCTGCAGGCATGCCAGGAAATGCAAGGCCCAACGGTCCGTCGTCGAGACCAGGAACGTGGTGGACGTTCTCATCACATCGGAGCAAAGCCGGTACGAGTGCGTCCAGGTTCTCTGCCCCAGATCAGGAAAGACCCTGAAAGGGAGCTTTCCGGAAGGTGTGAACACCCATCTGCAATACGGCACCAACCTCAAGGCGATGGTCGCAGCCCTCTCCTCCTTCGGCATGGTCGGCGCCTCGAGGATCTGCGAGCTGGTGGAGGGCCTTGCGGGTGTTTCCCTCAGCGACGGCACGGTGTGCAACATCCTCTCGGATTGCGCCGACCGCTGCAAAGAGCTTGAGCCCGAGCTGAGAAAGCGGCTGCTGGCATCCGAGGTCCTCCACTGTGACGAAACAGGAATACGAGTCAACGGCAGGATGCAATGGGCCCACACCGCCGCCACCGACAGGGTGACGATGATCACCGTCCATCCCAAGCGGGGCGTGGAGGGCATCGTTGCAGGGGGCGTGCTACCGCACTATGAGGGCGTGGTCGCTCACGACTGCTGGAGCTCCTACTACAATGACGCATTCAAGCATGCAACCCATGCATGCTGCGGCGCACACATAGACAGGGAACTGGAGGGCGTCATCCAGAACCACAGGCAGAGATGGGCAAAGAGCATGCAGAATCTGCTGGCCAAGCTGTATAAGACCAAGAGCAAGCTTACGGCGAGGGGGCAGGCCAGCGCACCGAAGAAGCTGGTGCAGGAATTCTCCGCCGGGTATGACAGGATCCTGGAAAGGGGGTTCTCCAGAAACCCCTACCAAGAGCCGAAAGAGAGAAAGCGGGGAAAGCCCAAAAAGGGAAAGGTCCTGTGCCTTCTCGAAAGACTGAGGGATCTGAAAGACGATGTGCTTCGGTTCTTCACCGACTTCCGGGTTCCGTTTTCCAACAACATCGCCGAACGTTCCTTCCGCATGAGCAAGCTCAAGATGAAGACGGCCGGTTCGTTCCGCTCTGCCGATGGAGGGTCGAACTTCTGCTGGATATTCTCCATCATCGACACGGTCAGGAAGAACGGTGGAAACCCGTTCAAAGCCTTGGAACAGCTGTTCAACAACTCATTCTCCCTGGCTTTCCTCGATTAGATTCTAATTGGGATACCTGAGTAGTTAC
>RZYT01000124.1 GCA_009930195.1 Spirochaetia bacterium
CGCGGTTGGCAGATCTCAAACAACGCCTTAAGGCGTGGCTAGTAGGAGCCCCTTATAGGGGCTGTTAAAACCACCGGTTTTACCGGTGGATAATTATTTCTGATTGCATGCCAGGCTTCGTTTGCGTAGACTTAAGCAGCAAAGGAGTTCCTATGGCAGAATACTGGGACCTGTACGACACCAACCGGCAACCCTTGGGAAGAACTCACCTCAGGGGGCTTCCCCTGGACAAGGACACCTATCATGTGGTGGTTTCCGTCTGGACAGTGAATCAGGACAACAAGCTTTTGGTCACCCTGCGGTCTGCAGAAAAGGACCTGTATCCAAACCTCTGGGAGAATACCTCCGGTTCCGTAATCAGTGGTGAGACCAGCCGGGAGGCAGCGCTGAGGGAGCTCAGGGAAGAGACAGGCATTGAGGCCCGTGAGGACGAGCTGCAATTTCTTGGCACTGCGCGCAAGCTTGCTTCCTTTGTCGACATCTATCTGGTGAGAAAATACTTTGACAGTGAAACCATTACCCTCCAGGAGGGCGAGACCACAGCCTATCGTTGGGTGACCCTTGCACAGTTGGAACAGATGAACCAGGAAGGCAAACTTGCCTTCCCGGTGGCTTTTCGCTTTGAGCAATTCCGCTCAGTTTTCACGGAGTTTCTTGTTTAGGCATTCACGACAATGGTGACACAATCCTCAACGATGACATGATAGCGGTTCTTGTCTCCCTTCACATACCATGAACCCCGATGCGGGCAGCCTTCGCAGCTCAGGAGCAAGGAATCGTGACGGAAGCAGGACCGGCTGATGAACAGGGGAGGATGGAACTCCTCCTCCACAACGGTCGGCTCGAACGGCCAAGAGGTAAAATCGCCTGATCTTCGTTCCATCCAGAGGTATCCCCCAACCAGATTGAGTCCGAGGGAGAGCGCAAGCTGTGCTGCCTGGTGGTTCGCAAGATAGAGGTAGATGTCAAAGAAACAGGCCAAGCCCCGGCTTCGGAAGAACTCCACCTGACCAAGATTGTTGAGTCCGAATCGCACCAAGCCCAACACATCCTGACGTTCCAGATGTGCGATGATCGCCTCCAACTGGGTGAAGAATGCTTCTTCGTCGAACATGACCGGACTGAGCGGCAAGTAGAGCAACGCTTCGCCGGCAAATAGAAGCTCTTTCGCTGAGGAACCCTGTTCCAGTTTGGAAAGCAGCAACTTTAGGTCAAGGTAGGGAAGGCCCTCCTTTGTTACCAGGAGCTTGCGTGCGGGCAGACCTTCCAGAGGGAGCTTCCCAACCGCTTCCCTTCGGACAATCTGCTCTCCCAGCTTTCTGGCAAGACCCTTGTCCAGCTGTTCATACCAGCTTCTACGGATGGACTTCAGCGCAGAAAGGGGGAGAAAGAGCTCATCAAGAGGCAAGGACGTCCGGTTTTCCACGGTAAGTTCACCCAAGGTATAGTAGGAGGTGTCACTCTGGCTGAAGATTGAACGCAGGTTCTCAGTGACGTCCTGCTCCTTCTTTGCCTTGCTGACCGAAAGGGCGAAGCAGGCTTGTTCCTCGCCGGACCTGAGGCTGACCTCATCATCGGTCAACGTGATCACCAGATCAAGCGGATGCTTGCTGGTAGGCAGGTTCTCGTTGAGCAAGGCAGGGTTCTGGTCGTGGCGGCTGATCAGAAAAAGGAATTCACCGGCATGCGGAAGCGGACCCGAGGGAAGGGGAACTTCCACCGTCTCTCCGGCATAGGCTTTGGTGATGCTCCTTCGATTCTGGTCAAGCAACAGGGATATGCCGAACTTGACGGTCTCAATCGGTTCCTTGGTTCCCTTGGTGAAGAACATGAGCCCGTCACGAAGGGACAGGTCCCGTTCAAGGGTGACAATTGCTTTTCCTTGACGCACCAAGAGGACCGTTGCGGCTTTTATGCCACGATGGCTGGGAAAGCTCGTACTGCCTAGGGTAGGTGTTTTTCGGGCAGTGAAGTCCTGCTTGTCACGTCCATAGGAAGAGAGCCATCCTCCGGTCTGTCTGCGCGAGAAGACGACAGACAGGGCCTCATCCAGCTCGTCGGTCTCTTCCCGGCCATCCAGAACGGCGCGATAGTAGCGGCTGGCCAGAGCGGTGTAGGCAGGACTTTTCATCCTTCCCTCGACTTTCAGGCTTTCGATTCCCATTTCCTCAAGTTCTTTTGCAACAGGTCCGGCCTTCAGGTCGCTCATGGAGAAGAACCACCCTTCCTTGCTTCCCCTTCCCAATGGGGAGAGGGAAGCCGGGACAGAGGGATCGGAGGAGACGGTGAAATAGTTTCGGCAGATCTGGGCACAGGCTCCGCAATTGGCACTTCGCCCACAGAGCTGTTCGCTGGCAGTGCACAGCCCGCTGAAGCTGTAACAGAGTGCCCCATGGATGAATACCTTCAGCTGGATGTCAGGACAGGCTGTTCGGATACGCCTGATTTCTTCCAGGGTGAGCTCGCGGGCAAGCACCACGCGTTCGAATCCCAGCCGTTCGAGTTCTTTCACCCCTTCAATGGTGTGTACGGCAAGCTGGGTGCTTCCGTGCAGTTTCAGGTTGGGGAACTGTTGTCTGATGAAGTTCACCAATCCCAGATCCTGGACAATGACCCCGTCGCAGCCGATGAAGTCAATTTGGAAGAGCAGTCGGGAAAGGTCCTCCCACTGCTCGTCATCCACCAATGTGTTTACCGTCACATAGATGCGCTTATTCTGATCCAAGGCAACGCGTCTCAGCTTTGCCAGATCCTCAAAGGTAAAATTTGTCGCCCCTTTTCGGGCTGAGAAGTTCTTCATGCCAAGGTATACGGCATCGGCACCTTCTGAGAAGGCGACCAGTGCTGCCTGCAATGATCCTGCGGGTAGTGCGAGTTCTGTCATGGCCCTAGGGTAGTGGTCCACCCCGTCAGTGTCAATCACGCTGACGTCGTTGGTGCAAAGCCTCGACAATCTCGCGATGTCTCTCCTCGGTAAGGGGATAGAACAGGATGGGAATGATACCCAAAAGACTGGCGGCAAAGGGAAGCAGGGTGGTCAGGGTATGGATGCCGGCAAGGGTGGTGGCTGTCTGGACTGCATTCGGCTGGTAGCCGATCAACGCAAGGGTGGCTGCGATGGTGATGGAGGTCACCGCTGCGGTGAGCTTGGCCAGGAAGGTCTGGCTGGAGAAGATGGTTCCTTCGCTGCGCCGGCCGGTGGCCAGCTCCCCATACTCGATGGTGTCTGCAATCATGGCTGTCTGGATCACCTGCGGGCTTGCCATGCCGATGGAGCTGATGCAGTTGAAGAAGAGCAGCAGGACAAAGTTGTCCCAACCGACGAGAAAGAAACCGAGGCTTCCGAGGGCATAGATGAGGTAGTAGACGATGCAGGCCCGCTTTTTCCCCAGTCTCCGGGTAAGCAAGGGAACTGTGGCAATGCCAAGGAGGATGAAGGGGATGTTGATGCCTGCGAGCAGGGTATAGAGCAGCTCATTGCTGAGGTTGTACTTTGCATAGTAGATGAGCATGCTCAGTTTTCCTGTCTGCCCGATTCCTGTGAAGAAACCACTGAGAATTACCAGAAGCAAGGGCTTGTTGGAGAGAAAAATCTTGGGAATATCCGAGAATCGTGGTTTCTGGTCGTCTTGGGTCACCACTCGTTCTTTCACTGCGAGGAAGGCGATGAGAAAACAGATGACGGTGAGCAGTGAGTAGACGAGGCTGGTCATCTGGTAACCCCGCTCGGGTTTCCCTTCCACACTGAAGAGCAGTATCAGGGGTTGGGTGGCCAAGGTTGCCAGGGCAACTGCAACCGTTGCCATGAATCGGGGATAGACCACCACGCTGGAACGGACTTTGGTATCCTCGCTGATGGTGCTGCTCATCGCCCAGAAGGGGACGTCGCTTGCCGTGTAGATCATACCGAAGCAGATGTAGGTGACTGCAGCCCAGACAACCTTTCCGCTGTGGCTGAATTGGGGGGCGCTGAACGAAGCGACGGCGAAGGGAAGGAAGAGGATGGGGGTGAACAGCAGGTACGGGCGGAACTTCCCCCACCGTGAGTGTGTCCTGTCAGCAAGCATACCCATCAGAGGGTCATTGATCGCATCCCACATTCTTGCGACCAGGAGAATCGTGCCGGCGGCTGCGGGGAGGATGCCGAAGATATCGGTGTAGAAGAACAGGAGGAAGTTGGCCATGAGGTTGTAGAGCATATTCTGGCCGAAACACCCGAAGCCGTATGCCATCTTTTCCTGAGTGCGGATTGTTTGTTGTTCCATGGGAGAAAGTCTAGCACAGGCAGGCACACATGCAAGAGCGAAGGGTGTGCCCTTGTCCATTCCATCTTGCAGAGAGTATACTTTTTGCATAAGGAGGCTGCGTATGCCGATGAAAAGTGATGCAGGAAACACTGTGCTGGAAGTTGCCAAAGGAACGATCATCTATGAGCAAGGCGCTCCCTGTTCCACCATGTTCCTCCTTCGCAGCGGGACAGTTGGGTTGTATCTGAATTACCATACGCCCCAGCAGTTCCAGCTATTCGAGATCTCCCGTCCCGGGTCAAGCCTGGGGGAGATGGGGCTGTTTGAGAAAGAACCGCGCAATGCAACTGCCGTTGCACTCAGCGACTGCACTCTTGTCGAGATTTCCCAGGCGAATTTCCCCGCCTTCATCGAGGCCCATCCCGATGAGACGAAGCAGATGATCCTTGATTTGAGCCAGCGCTTCAAGATGGCCATTGTGGAGGTCAAGAACAACCAGCAGATCATTGCAGAGTGCCTTGAAGCCCTCAAGGAAGCACAGGCGAACAAGAAGGATACGCTGAAGGAACGCATCCGGAAGATCAGCGATTACCTGTTGGACATCCCCCAGGATGTCCCCCCTGAACTCTATCTGAGTTTCAATTCGCGTTTCCACGGAACAATGTTCTAGGATCGGCGAATCTTCCCAAAGAAAAAGCACGCAGGCATAATTCCCGCGTGCTTTCTCTATTTCGACCGATCAGTTGTTTCAGCCTTTGTAGGTCCCGGGGAGAATCAGGTCCCCATAGGTGTTCCTGGCTTTGGCAATCCTTGCGATGGTGGCATCCCAGTAGTCGAAAATCTCCTTGGGAGTGTTCGGATCCATCTTCTGGTAGTATGCCTTCGTCCTCTCCAGCTTCTCGATCCACTTGGTGCAGCGGAAGGTGAACAGGTAGTCGTACTTCTCCTTGGAGAACTCCTCATCAAGGTGTTTCTTGAACAGGACCTTCAGATCCTCATAGTGGGGAATCTTTCCGGTCGGGGTGTCATACGCCTCATACTCATTGTGGATGCGTCCATCCGCCCAGTGCAGCCACACCTTCTTGGCGAGCTTGCTGGTCATGAAGTGCCCCTGCTCATCGCGCATGAAGTAGTTGTTGCTGAAGATCCTCGGGGTTTGTTTCACTGACTCGCCGAACTTGATGTTGTTCATCGTGTAGGTGCCGAGAGGATAGGAGACGAAGTCCATGTTGGCCATGGGACTGGGGGTGCGTACGCCTTCCTTGCCCAAGGTTGCGCTGGTGGTCTCGGACTCAAGGGTTGCGGCCTTGATCAGGATGCCATCCTTCCAGTTCGGGGATTCCTCAACAGGTACGGTGATGTCACTGTCGCGTCCGCCATAGAGGACCCCGTCAACCTTGACGCCGTCCTTTGCCTCAAAGCCCTTTTTGTCAATGTTGTCCAGGTAGTCCAGACGCATGGTGTAGCGTGCATTGCCATGGGCAACGCCGACTTCCTTGCCGGTTTCATCCTTGACGCCCTTCTTCCACTCGCCGAAATGATTGTGTCCTTCCTCAGGAGCCTCAACACCCATACCCAGCCAGTACGGCTTGTTGTCCTTTCCGCGCAGGACGTTCGAGAAGATGACTTCCTGGTTCATCATCAGGTTCTTGAAGATGACCGGGTCGTCCTGGGCATTGACGTCCTTGATGATGCCGAACATACCGAACTCAACATTGACTGCACGGAACTCGCCGTCAATGTTTCTGAAGTAAGCGATGTCGTCACCAACAATCTGTTCGCCTGGGATCATGGCGGTGGAGGTCTTGCCGCAGGCGGAGGGGTAGGCGCCGCAGAAATAGGTCTTGCGGTTCTTTTCCTTATCCAGGGCTGCCATTACGAACATATGCTCGCACAGCCAGCCTTCCTTGCCGGACTTGCTTATTGCAAGACGCATGGAGTGCTTCTTCAATCCCACGGAGTTTCCTGCATACTGGTCGTTCATGGAGTACACAATGTTGTTCTGGGTATCCATGTAGATCCTGCGATTCTCAAGGTCCTTGGAGCAGTTGTTCTCATCCAGGGGGCCTGCAGAGTGGATGAAGCGGAAGAAGTCAGCCTTCTCGGCGTCCTTCATCTTCAGAAAATGGCTGTAGGCAGTGCGATAGAGGATGTTCTCTGAGTGAGCGACATACCAGCTGTCGGTGAACTGGACACAGGGGATGGTAAAGGGGCTTTCGGTCGGGCCTTCCGAGTAGAAGAGGACCACTGCGTCTTTCCCTTTCATGATGCCCTTGGAGATGCCCATGATCTCCTCATAGCCCTG
>RZYT01000125.1 GCA_009930195.1 Spirochaetia bacterium
GCAGCGTACCGTCTCCACCGACTCCCCCGATTGACTGGTGAGCAGAACCGGGCCCTTCCACTGAGGGATAGGGTCATAGATGAACTCGGAGGCACTGACGGCAAGAGCTTGGTACCCAAGCTTGCGCAACTGGAAGGAAAAAAGCTCATTGGCATAGTGGGAAGCACCCATCCCCAAGAGCAGGAGTGACTCACTGCTCTTGATGGCCTTGGCAAGTTCCTTTACCCCTGCCTTGGTGTTTTCTACACTCTGTTTTGCATCGGAGACCTGCCTATCCATCTCTGCGAGGATTGCTTGTACTCCGCTTGTATCCTGCAGCAATGCTGCATACGTCTCGATCATGGCTCTCATATCTTATCTCCCTTCCGTATGTGCCAAGAGTGCAGCACCCAAGCTGCCGGCTCTGGTTCCTGCCTTGCATCCTTGCAAGCGTGTTTTTCCGTAGATTGGCAACAACGCATCAAGCCGTTGTTGCACCCCTGTGAGAACATAGGTCTCAAAGAACTGCTGCATGCCACCGCCGATGTACACGATTTGGGGGTGGAAAATGGTTGCAAGACTGCTCACCGACTCAAAGAGTGCTGTCTCAAGATCATGCCTGAATGTGCTGTCTGGATTGTTCACCAATGTTTCAGCCTCTTCAGCTCCTTGCTGCCGTGCATGATTGTTGATGCCTGTCCCGGAGAGGATATGCTCCATGCAGTTGTTCCTCCCGCAGTAGCAGATGTCTTCCGCCTTGATGCTGGTGGGAATATGGCCTATCTCCGGGTGGATGCCCCCGGGAATCCTGAAGAGCGTTCCTTGGAGGCGGATGGATACTCCCACCCCCGTTCCGAAGGTGATCATCATGGTGTCGTCGGGGGCATCACCTTGGAGGAAGACCTCCCCGACATGTGCCGTATTGGCATCATTGTCCACCAGCACAGGAACATGGTAGCGCTCAGCGAGCAGCTTGCTGATACTGTGATCTTCCAAACCCGGCAGGGTGAAGGGGTTGAGGATGATACCCGTCTGATAGTCGATGGGACCTGTGCATCCGACTCCCAGGCCTGACAGTCCTGCGTTGCCCTTCTTGAGCAAGCACTGTATCGCCTCATCGGTAGCATGGAGAAATGCTTCAATGCCATGTTGTGAGGATGTGCGAAAGGATGTTTCGCCCATGATGGAAGCATGCTCATCGAGGGCCAAGAGCTTGACCG
The DNA here is from genome assembly GCA_009930195.1 of Spirochaetia bacterium. Lineage (GTDB taxonomy): Bacteria > Spirochaetota > Spirochaetia > Sphaerochaetales > Sphaerochaetaceae > Sphaerochaeta. The sequence continues at coordinate 1,200 of RZYT01000125.1, forward strand.
AAGTCCCTCCGATATCCATTCCAATGGTTAGGCTCATTCCTTCACCCCACCTTGCACCAGGCCCCTGATCAGGGCACGCTGGAAGAGTATGCCGATGAGTACCGGCGGGGTTGAGGCAATGACGCCTCCGGCTGCAATGAGGTTGTAATTGGACTGCCTGCCTGATGCGAGGTTTGCTATGACGACCGGCAGTGTGATGGCCTCCTTGCTGCTGGTGAAGAGCAGGGCATAGAAGTACTCATCCCACGCCATGATCATGGCAAGAAGCGCTACGGTACCCAATGCGGGCAACAACAGGGGCATAACCACCAAGAGTATTCTCCTTGCCACTCCTGCACCATCGAGGATGGCAGACTCTTCCAGCTCATACGGAATGGAGTCTATGTTCTCCTTGATCAACCAAACGCAGAAGGGCAGGACGATGGTGCAGTAGACCAAGGCCAGGGAGAGTGAGTTGTTCAGCCAACCCAAGCGGGTAAGCATGCGATAGAGTGGAAGAGCATAGGCCACCGGTGGCAACATGAAGGTGAAGATGGCTGCGGTGAGAACCCAACTCTTTTTTCCCGGGTATCGGGAGAGCACCCAGGCAGCAGGGACTGTGGCAAACAGGGAGATGAGCACCGCGGTGAATGCGGTGGTGAGGCTGTTTCCCAGCGCATTGACAAACAGTTCCCCGCGGCTGTTGATGCCCATGGTCAAAAGGTCCTTGTAGCTGGAGACATCGATGCTTGAGGGTATCCAGCGCAAGGGTTTCTGCGTCAGGTCATTCGCAGAGCTGAAGCTCATGATGATCAACCACACGAAGGGAGAGATCAGATAGATGACCAGACAGATGACGGCAGCGTAGAGAAGGATGGAGGAGAGGGGTTTTCTCTTGATCATGCTACTTCTCCTTCCTTGAGAGCCCTCGGATATAGAAGGCTATGAGAATCATGATCAGACAGACCATGATGATGGCGTAGGCGGCACCCGAACCCATGCGTGAGTTGGTGAACGCCTCCTGATAGACGAAGATGCTTGCCGAGCGGGTTTTGTTTGCCGGCCCTCCCTTCGTCATGACGTAAATGATGTCGAACACCTTCACTGCCTCAATAATCCGCAACACCAGTGCTACTTGCAGCGAGGGGATCAGATGAGGGAGGGTGATGTAGCGAAAGCGTTGCCATGCCCCGGCCCCATCGATCTTTGCAGCCTCTATCTGGCTGTCAGGCAGGGTCTGCAGGGATGCGAGGGCGATCATGGCAACAAGTGAGAAGTTTTTCCAGACGTCGGCGAACATGACGGACCACAAAGCCTTGTCTGCACTGCCCAACCAACTGATGTAACTGTCAAGGAAACCCAGTTGGAAGAGCAGGCTGTTCAAAGCACCATACTCAGGGTTGTAGATCAGACGCCACATGATGGCGTTCACGGTGGTGGGAACCGCCCAGGGAAGGATAAGAAGTGCACGCACCAGATTCCTTCCCCGAAACGGCTCATTGAGCAACAGCGCAACAGAGGTTCCCAGGATCATCTCCGAAGAGACAACCACCAAGGCAAACAGGCCCGAAACTTTCAGAGCATCGAGATATCCCTGGTTGCCCAAGCCTTTGATGAAATTATCCAATCCTACGAATGTGGGAGCGGAAACATCCATCAGCTGGGTATCGGTGAAGCTGAGTACAAATGTTTGGATGAGCGGCCACCCGATGACCGCCCCCATGACGAGAATCATGGGAGCAAGCAGCAGGGTGTACCATCGTGTTCCCCGACTGGCCATACCTAGAGAGCCTTTACCTTCTGCACGGCATCGGTGAGTGCCTGCTTGGGAGTTTTCTCCCCATACAGAGCGGTCTGGATGTGCTGCTGGAAGATTGCGCTCACTTCCTGGTAGTTGGGCACGCTGGGCCTGACGTTCATGATCGAGAAGGCTTTCTTAGCCGCCGCAACCAGATCCTCACGTCCTGCCTGGATGGAAGGATCGTCGTAGCTGGCAGTCCACACGGGAAGCTGCAGGTTGGAGTAGGTGTCCTGTACTTCCTTGCTTGAGAGGTAGAGGATGTACTGGAGTGCTTCATTTGGATTCTTTGACTTGGATAGGACGGAAAGTCCCATCGAGCCGCTCATGGCTGCCGAATCCTTCACGCCTTTGGCTCCGGGAAGCACCATGACTCCCACATCTTCCTTCTTCAGCTTGCTCTCTGCAGGATCGCTGGCAAGTGCATGCATATAGCCCCAGTTCAGGGTAAATGCGGCATCGCCGGTGGAGAAGACACGTCTCACGTCTTCTTCCAGAAACTCCAGCGAGTTGGGGTTGAGCAATCCCTCGTTCTTGAGGGAGACGAGGAATTCCAAGGCCTTAACGCCGCTGGTGTCGAGGATGTAGTTGCCTTGTGCATCCTGGAAGGAGCCGCCGAAGGCTTCGAGGAAGTTCGAATACACGCAGATGAGTGCTTCTGCCTGGGCAAGGCTGAAGACAAACGGGTACTCAACGATGTTCTTGGCTTTCAGGGCACGACCCATCTCAACCATCTCCTCAATGCTCTTCGGTGCTGCCGTGTAGCCGGCGGCCTTGAGCATCGTGGGGTTGTAGAAGAGGTACATGGTGTCCAGGAACCAGGGAAGCCCTACGATCTTGCTTTTCTTGGTGGTGAAGTTCCAACCACCGGCAAGTACGCCATCCTTGTAAGACTTGGGGATGTTTGCGGTGATGTCCACGAGCATTCCCTTGCTGTCGTACTCGGTGAACCAGATGTCATCCACCAGTACCGCATCATAGGAGTTGTTCGAACCATAGGCGAGCAGGGTCTTGTTGCGAAGTTCCTCATACGGGACGAACTCGGTGTACACCTTGATGTTCGGATGTGCCTTCATGAAGTCAGCGGTCATGTCATTGACATTCTGCTCTGAGTACGCAGCCTGTGCCATGCCCAGGAACCTGAGCTCGATCACATCACTGGGAGCACTCTCTTTGGTCCCTGCTGCAAACATAGGTAGCAGACAGGCAAGACAAAGCAACAGAGCGATACCTTTTTTCATTGTTTCCTCCTTAGTGAGGGTGCCTCAGCACCCAAACCATTCCTTTTGTTTGTAGTATCGGGCAGGGGAAAGGGGAGGTCAAGGATAAATTATCCAAAAAAGTAATAATTGTGGATATTTGATACTCTTCTGAAAATTCCTTCTTGCTGTCTTCTTTGTTGTCTGCCTCCCAAAGAGAAAGTTGTAAGCTGACGCGGGGCATATGCTTGACTGAAAGCAGCCGGAGGCGTTACGTTTCTTCCATACCATATTCATTCGTACAGGAGATTGGATGTACAGACAGTATCTGGATTCGGTGATGTGACATCGGCCTCGGCTTTGATGTCCTGCTTTCCAGAAGACCTATCATCAAGACCGTTCGGCCGATGAACCTACCCCAAGACAGCGTAGGCAGTCTTGGCATGCTCATCACACTACTGGACGGATTACCATGTACAATCATCAAGAAGAAACACTATTGCAAACGTATGGCTGGCAGCAGTGCCATGCCCAATCATTCATACCGTATCAGGAACAAGGATATCAGGCCTATCGGATCGTGCGGGAAGGGAAGGGCCTTTACTGGGGTTTTGACGGGGAGAAGGAGCTGCTGCTCAGACGCTCCGGCTCCTTTCAGAATCGTGAGGACCTGGGGGTGCAGAATCCACCCGTTATCGGGGACTGGTGTGCAGTCCTTCCCTATGGCGAGGAACAGGGGCTCATCGAAGGCGTTCTTGAGCGCACCTCAGTATTTCACAAGCCTTCAGCTGGTGAAAAGGAAAGAGTCGATGTCTCCTCTTCCGTAGTTGCCGCCAATATCGACAAGGCAGCCATTGTGCAGGACATACGCAATGACTTCAATTTGCGCAAGACCGAACGCTTTCTCTCCCTGCTTCATGCCGATGGCATCCCTGCCATCCTGATTCTCACCAAATGCGATTTGGTTGAGGAAGCGGAGTTGTATCCGAGAAGGGTGCAAGCCCGTTTCTCCGACCTTCCCGTATTCCTGGTGGACAGTCTTTCCGGAAAAGGCTTGGAAGAACTTGCGGCAAGCCTTGCAGAGCGCTCCACCCTGATGGTGCTGGGAAGCAGTGGGGCGGGAAAATCGACCCTGCTGAACAGCCTCTGTGGAAAGCGGGTGGCAAAGACCCAGGAGGTGAGAAGCTCTGATGGGCGTGGTAGGCATACCACCACATCCAGACAGCTGCATTTGCTCCCCAACGGTGCCTTGCTGCTCGATACCCCTGGACTTCGTTCCGTGGGTATGAACAGCAGTTCATCTGAGGTGGAGGATTCCTTTGAGGATATCGCCCTTCTCGCATCACAGTGTAGGTTTGCGGACTGTACGCATACCGGGGAACCCGGGTGCGCCGTCCAGCAAGCATTGCTTGGTGGGGAACTTGAGCAGGATCGCTATCTGAACTACCTGAAACTCAGAAGTGAGGCACAGAGTTGGGAAGAGGTCCTGAACATGCGAAAGCAGAAGGACAAGAATCTCGGCAAGCTGCTCTATCACTACAGAAGGGAAGGTCTCTATGAACGATAGGAATGATTTCATCTGCCTTCACTGTGGTGCCCCTGTCTCCTCAGAGGCATGGGGCACAAGGCATCGCAACCACTGTCCCCACTGTCTTCACAGCCGCCATGTTGATATGCATAGCGGTGACAGGGCTTGCCTGTGCAGAGGAGTGATGGAACCGATCGCGCTCTATCAGAAAGCTGATGGGGAGTTGATGCTGCTGCATCGCTGTACTGTCTGTGGGATGATCAAGGCGAACCGGGTTGCCGGTGATGATGATCCCGAGGCACTTCGTAAGCTGGTCCCGGAGGTTGGTCAGATTTGTTCTTGACATATCTACCGAATTGTATGGAGAAACATGATGTTTGGGTGAGGGTAATCATCATTAATCGTGAATCAGATGGATTTGCGTATAGCTTAGTGAAGTAATGGGCAATTCAATTGACAAGATGGTATGGATACCCAATACTTCACATATACCCTGAGGGGGTATAGGAGCAAGCCATGATGTTGATCATTGTTGTCCTGGTTGCAGTTGGGCTGTACTACTTGCTGAAAGGCCAACGCAAAGGACCTGAACCTGAACAAACCGGTGCCATGGATATCGTGCGCAAACGGTATGCTTTGGGAGAAATTTCGCGAGATGAGTATCTTGCGTATCGTGACGAGTTGAAGGGGGAATAACGAGTATGTATCATACCTTGTTTTGGAATGCCGGCAGAGTTGCCGGACCGTGTTTGGGATTTGGATATGCCGGTGCAGGGAGGTGGCTCATGGGCCTGGTTCTTGCTGCGGTTCTTGCTTCCCTTGTGCTTTCGATCATTGCCATTGTCCG
>RZYT01000126.1 GCA_009930195.1 Spirochaetia bacterium
CATCGGTTCCATCACCACCAAGAGCGGTGTCATCGAGATGCCCAGCGGTATGGAGAAGATGGGTCCTGTCACCCAACAGCTCTACGATACGCTCACCGGCATCCAGATGGGTAGGATCGAGGGACCCAAGGGCTGGATCAGAACCATCGCCTAAACGGCAGCAGACCAATCAAATCCTTTTTGCATACCCTGTCCATTGGACAGGGTATGTTGCTTAAGGAACTAGGCATGAGGATCGGATTTTGCAACGGTCTATGCTTCGCTGAATGCTGATCAGAAACTGTTATTTGAGTTCTTCATGACGATGGGTGAATTGGAAGATGCAAGCACTGCAGATCCTAGCGATACGCATCGGGCAACGTTTTCCTATACCTTGGATTCTACCTACGATACTACAATAACCACCGCGCTTGGATTAACACCCCAGTATATTCATGATGGTGCAACAGTAACAGGAACACTGACTTTGACGGGAATCACGTATGCTGAATTCCAGGATGATGAAAATGAGGATACGTACGCAGATTACAATGTGACGATTACGTATACTGCTACAGTGACAGGTGATGATCTTCCTACAGATCCAACTACTATTACATTCTATGCCAGCGGTAGATATGGAGATGAAGACGCAGAGACAGTAATCTTTACCGTAAACTCAAATACGGTTTCATTCACCCTTCCTTCGTTTGAATAGAAACCTGGGATGAGTTGGGAGAGGAATCAGGAAAAGCAGGCAAGCTCCACCTTCTGACATGGACGGATATCACTTGCATGGGGTAGAGTAGGGCAGGAGTATTTGTATGAAGTATCGACTGCCTGCCCTCCTGCTCCTGATTCTCTTCTGTCTTCTCCCCCTCTCTGCCTCTTGGCAGCAGATGGAGACTGAGCATACCAGAATCATCTTTGAGCAACAGGATCTGGAGCATGCCCGGCACCTCGCTTCCTTTGCAGATGAGGTGTATGAAGAGCTTGCGCTCTTTCTCTCCTATACGGAAAAAGCGAAAGTTCCCGTAATCCTCTCCGGGCGGACTGCTTGGGCAAACGGCTACTATACCACCTTTCCAAACGCTGTCTATCTCTATCTCACCAGTCCCGAGGACCGCTTTCTTGGCTCCCGTGCTTCTGATTGGCTCTACAGCCTCTTTGTCCATGAATTGACTCACTACTTGCATCTGGGCTCGTATGTGGGGCCTGCCAAATACTTGCGTTTTCTTGGTCCTGGAGTTACTTCGCTGAGCACCGTCTTCATGCCGGGGTGGTGGATCGAAGGCATCACCACCTATACGGAAACCGAGTTTGCCGATGGGGGAAGGGGAGATGACGCTTCCTTTGCCCTGACCTACCAGCGTTCCCTGGAGGAAGGAAACCTGTGGAGCCTCTCCCAGGGAGCATACAGTGGACCCTTCACCCCCTCCTCTCGCATCTACATCACCGGCTATCTTATGGTGGAGCATCTGATCCGAACCTATGGCATTGAAAGCTTCCTGGAGATCAACCGCAGGTTTGCAGCCTTTCCGTTCTTTGGCCTTTCCCCTGCCTTCAAACGGGTGACCGGTTACTCGGCAAAAGATATCTTCACCTTCGCTCTTGAGGAGAAACGAAGAGCATATGCTGCTCTTGTTGGTTCTCCTGTGGTTCCCCAGACTGAGGGCTCCTCGTATCTTCTCTCTCCTACTTCCCGAGGCCTCCTGGGATATGCCACAAGCCCTGGTTCAGGAGGCGTGCTCTACCGCTATGCTGAGGATGGAGAACGTACACATATCATGGACCTGAGTCTTGATGGTGGCAAGGCGATCTCCTTTGCCTCTGAGACTGCGCTGTTCTCCTTCCTCTGGGTGGACAGCACCCATCCATCCTATCTGGCCAAGGCTCCGGTAGGCTACAGTGACCTGTATCTGCTCGATCTCAACACCTTGGACATGGTCAAGATCACTGATCGGCAACACCTGGTGCACCCCTCAATAAGCGGTGATGGCAAGCGCGCAGTTGCTTCAAGCATCAACGGCCCTTTCTATGAGTTGGTGGAGATCGACCTTTCTGATGGGACTCTTACCGTGCTTGCTTCCAAAGAAGGAGTGAGCTACCTGGAGAGTGCCCTCAACACAGATGGCTCTGCCTTGCTTGTCTTGGCACTGGAAGGAGGCAACTCCTCCTTGGTGCTGATGAGAAACGATGAAGAGCCCACCATCTTGGTTGGTCCCACCAGCGATGAGTTGCGTTCTCCCATTTGGGATGGTGAGGATGCCATTCTCTTTTGCAAGGAGCTCTCCCTTCACCGCTATGACTTGACCACCGGTATCATCACGCAAGTGCTCTCCGAGCCGGGAGGAGTCCATGCTGCACGGAGGATAGCGGAAACTCTCTATTATGAGAGCTATACCTCCACAGGCCTGAAACTTTTTGCAGTTCCGGTATCTCGACTCGGCTCAGAAGACGCTGCTTTTTCTGACCCACAACCACGTGCAATCCTCACAGACCTACCCATTTTCTCCTACAAACCCTATGCCGATCATCTGAAGTGGAACCTCATACTCCCGTTCCCCTTTGTGGAGAACAACCGCTTCCAACCCGGGGTCTGGTTTCATACCACCAGCCTGTTGCACACCCAAAGCCTGGTCGGAAGTGTCGGCTGGTCGTTTCGGTCGAAGCTACCGGTGGCAAACCTGACCTATCAACACTTGGTCGGCGGCAAGGCCCTGCAGATCAATGCCTTGCTCAACCAATACCATCCGTTGAAGAAGACTGAAGAAAACAGAGTGTCAGCAACGCTCGGTGTGCCGCTCTATCTCACCAGTACACCCCGCTATGGGGTGAGGGTTGCTATGCAACCTTCCCTTGCCCTGTATTGGGACAGCCAGGAGGCAGTGGGTGCTGCGACCCTGAGCCTTGCTTCCTCAATCCAGGAGAGTGTGCAGAGGTCCCTCGATTTCTTCGGACCCTCCTATCTTTCGTCCAGTGTTGGCATCCAAGCCCAGACTCCGCTCGAGTTCAACCAGGTGCATCTGCTCACCCTATTCTCAAACACAGCACAGGTTCGGCTCGCCCACACTTCCGCGATGCTGCGTATGGGAGTGGATGTAATCACATCCAGCATGGGACAGCTTTCGGACAAGCTTCCGCTCTTCTCCTTTGCACCGCTGGGAAATGGGGATGCAAAGCTGAGGGCATCGCTTGCTCTGCGCATGCCCCTAGGCCTGCATGACATCCCTGTTGCGTACGGTGGACTCACCGGATCGGGGTTGGAGGTGAGTACGATGAGTGCCTGGTATCTGGAGGGTGGAGACCTTTCATGGGAAGGAGCCTGGGCGGTTGGGGGAACCCTGACTGGAAACTTCCTCCTTGGAGGACCCCAGGTCTCTTTCCGCCCCTTTGTTTCCACCTCGTATCTGGTGGGTAAGGATGCATTCAGCGTAAGCATCGGGCTGGACGGGCAGTCCTTTCTCAGTTTTTGAGGTCGTGCTCGATATCTATCACCAGACCAAACTGGAAGAGCAGCGGGCCGGTATGTTCGGAAAAGTCTGGAATAAGCGGGATGGTGTTGTGGAAGAGGACATAGTGGACGCTGGTGGCAAGGCGGAAGCGGTAACTTTGGTTTCCGATCACCCACTGCCCATGTTTTCCGATTCGCAGTCCCACTTCCAAGCCGACAATGGGCCGGATCTCCTCACTGAGGGTGGTGGTATAGTCTTGCTGCAAATTGAAGCGTTGCAAGCCTGCGAGGAGTTTTGCATAGGGTAGGGCAAGGGATTTTGTGTTCTCCGGACCCATCTGATACCCAATGGTCCATGCACCAATGTTGAGGCGGTCATCCTGGTCCTCCATCCGGTTGAACATGGGCCCGTTCTTGTGCCGTGTCTCGAAACTAATGTTTCCGAAGGAGAAGGCAAAGAGTCTGCTCTGCTGTCCCAGCTCATCATAGAGAAAGCCGGTGGAAAACGTGAAGTCTGCTTGGGTAAATGACTTCGGACTCAGCAAGGAGAGCACATCGAAGGCAAAACCCCCGTACGAGTATCCGCTGGTCAGGTAGGTGGTATAGAACGATTGCAACAAGCCGCCATCATAGGTGTAGCCGAGCTTAAGTCCCTCGTATCGTGCTTCCTGGGTCTTCTGGGTTGGATACAGATCCTCTCCCCATTTCATTTCATACCCCAGCTGTACGGCCAGGATGTCATGGTAGGCAAGGTGCATCGATGAGCTGACCGAATACTCCCAGGAGGGTATCACTTTTGCATCAAGACCTACGCCCAGGAACAGCAAATCGAAGAAATGTCCGCTGATGGCGGTGAGCGAAAGATAGGGGTGTGCATCTTGGGTGCAGTCATCATACGCGAGAAGCACAGGATCACGTCCGATCAGGTCATGATAGGAGTTCTGGATATCCTGGAAGCCAAGGTTCCCTGTCATGGTCATCCCTACTGCAGGAGAGATGACGGTCTCCAGCTTGGTTGCATGGAACGTGAATGGATAGGAGACAGAAGCGGTCATCACATCAAATCGGCGTTGGCTGACTATGCGATCGGTGAAAGCTTGGGCATCGAGCTGGATGGATAGTCCTGAATCCAGTGACAGCTGGATTTCGGCACCAAAACTCAACCCATCATCCTGGTTGTAGCCCAAGCCCATGGTATACCAATCGTTTCCCGTTCCCAAGGAGAGGGAAGCGGCATGCAACGGGAGGGTACACAGCAGCAGAGCGAAGGCGAGCTTACAGCTGCTGTGCAAGTTCAAGCCAACGGTCTTCCAATGTTTGCAGATTCTCTCGTAGTGCATGGTATTTCTCCGTTCGTTGTGCCAGTGTTCCTTCAGCAGTTGGTTGCGCATCCGCAAAGCTCTCTTCCAAACGAGAAATTTCTTGCTGCATGGTTTCCATGTCCATCTCTATCTGAGTGAACTCTTTTTGTTCGCGATAGCTCAGACCCTTTTTCTCGGTTCTCCTGTTCTGGGGAGGAGGGGGAGGAGGAGCCTCGGACGACTCTTTTTCTTCCCCTGTTTCTTCGCGCCATTGGCTGTATCGCTTGGTCTCATACCGGACAGGTTTGTCCACATCCAGGATGAACAGTTCATCGCACGTAAGATCGAGGAATGCACGGTCATGGCTGACGATCAGGACACAGCCCGAGAAATCCTGGACATACTGTTCGAGGTTCTCCATGGTGGGCAGGTCCAGGTCGTTGGTAGGCTCGTCCAGCAACAGGAAATTTGGGTTGCTCAAGAGGCGTGATGTAAGGTAGAGCCTCCTTCGTTCCCCTCCGCTGAGGGTGGCAATGCTTTGGCGGTGCATGGAGACGGGAAAGCCGAAAAGCTCGAGGAACTTGGAAGCACTGACAATCTGGTTGGGTCCCAGTACCACCTGGGTGGCGATATCCTCGACATAGGCAAGCAGGGTCTGCTCGCTTTCGAGGTTTCTGCCTCCCTGGTCATAGTAGGCGAAGACAGTATTCACTCCGATATCCAAGGTTCCGCTGTCAGGTTGGAGATGACTGCATAAAAGGTCGAGCAGGGTGGACTTCCCGCTTCCGTTCGGTCCAACCACTCCGATTTTCATCCCCTTGGTGAAGGAGAATGAGAAATCTTGGATAATTGGCTGTCCATCATAGCTCTTGCTCAGATGCTTTGCTTCCAAAATCTTCTTGCCCAACCTGCGGCTTGTGCTGGAGAAGCTTCGTTGTGCTTCATCTCCTACCTGGTTCTGGCTTGCAAGCAGGGATTCGATGCGGTCCTTTCTCCCGCTGTCTTTGCCTGTACGTGCTTTGGGCCCACGCTTCAGCCATTCAAGTTCTCTTCTGAGGATGGTGCGGATCCTGTCCTGTTCTTTCTGGAGTCGTTCAAGTCGTGCTTCCCTGCGTTCAAGGTAGGCAGAGAAAGATCCTGGGTGCAGGAAGACCGAAGCGCTGTCCATTTCCAAGATTGCAGAGCACACGGCATCCAAGAAATAGCGGTCGTGCGTTACCAGAATGATGGTCGCTCTGCTGTTCTTCAGATAGTGTTCCAACCATTCAATGGTCTGGATATCGAGGTGGTTGGTCGGCTCATCAAAAAGAAGGAAGGAAGCTTTGCTGCACAAGACCCGGGCAAGGGCCACCTTTTTCTGCATTCCCCCAGAGAGGGTGTCCATACGCTGGTTTTCAAGATCATAAAGACCGAGTTCGCCCAAAAGGGAGCGGTAGTCGTTCTCGAGGTTCCAGCCATCAACGGTTTCCATAGCCTCTGAGAGGCGGATGAATTCAGCCTCCTTGTGTGCATGCTCGAGGCAGTGGTGGTACTCGAGGTAGGTCCTGATTCGCTTTCCTTCCCCACTGAAAAGATAGGAACCGACCGTTGCACCGTCTGCAAAGCTCACTATCTGCTCGAGCATGACAAGGTCAGTGTCTCCCTTCATGGCAATGGTTCCGCTGTCAGGGGGGATATCGCCCCGGAGGAGTTTAAGGAACGTGGACTTGCCCTGTCCGTTTCGACCGATCAGGGCTACATGATCCCCCTCTTCCAGACCAAAACTGACCCCACTGAAAAGGGGTTCATCCTTGAGCGTTTTGGAGACA
>RZYT01000495.1 GCA_009930195.1 Spirochaetia bacterium
GGGGCCTTGGTGGCGGTGCTTGGCACCGTACTTCCTCCCATGATCATCCTCAGCCTGGTCAGCCTGGGCTACCAAGCGGTTGCCGGCAACGTTTGGATTGCTGCAGCCTTCCATGGCATGCGCGCTGTGGTTGCCGCCATCGTGATGCAAGTCACCTGGGCACTCTTCAAACCCCTTCTTGATAAGCGGGAGTTCTTGCCGCTTGCCTTGTTTGTGGTGAGTCTGGTGCTGTTGTTTGTCCTGAAAGTCAATATCATGCTGGTGATGGTCGCCATGATCCTGTTCTCTGTTATCCAGAGTCTTGTGAAGCTCAAGAAGGGAGGCCAGGTATGAACACCCTGCTCTCCCTCTTCATCAGCTTCTTCCAGGTAGGTTTGTTCAGCATCGGGGGCGGCTATGCCGCAATGCCTTTGATCAAGGCACAGACGGTAGACCTCCATCACTGGCTCACCGCCACCGAGTTTGCTGATTTGGTGACGATTGCCGAGATGACTCCCGGCCCCATCGCCATCAATGCTGCAACGTTTGTGGGAATGCGGGTAGCAGGCCTTACAGGGGTGGTGGTTGCCACCTTGGGCAACATCCTTCCTTCCTGCATCATCATGCTGATTCTTGCCAGACTGTACGAAAAGTACAGCAAGCAGACACTGCTCAAGCAGATTCTTGGCGGTGTCCGTCCGGTAGTGATAGCTGCAATTTTCAGTGCAGGTCTTGTCCTGCTGCAATTGGCCATAGGCTCTTTCAACCAACCCGACCTCTTTGCCCTGGTGGTGTTTGTCCTGGCGTTCATCACGCTCAACAGCAAGAAGATTCCTCTCGGACCCATCACCTTGCTTATTTTGGGAGCAGGGGCGGGTATCCTGCGCGCTGTGCTGCTCTAGGCTTTCCCCATCTGTTTGAAGTGAGGAAGCAAGAGGGCGAGGAAGATCATCCAGGGGATGAGTGAGAGCAGGGAGAAAACCACACCAATCACTCCAAATGTTGAGGGTATGCTCATCAGAAGTCCGCTTATCAAGCCGATGATTCCGATTTTTCTGGGATATTGGCTCTTCAGCAAGGCGTAGCTGATCATGATCAGGCAGATTCCATTGAGGATGTAGTAGGTGTTGAACGCAGTTCCTCTCCACTGCAGGATCAGGGAATCAGCGATGACCAGCCAGCCTTGCTGTGCTTGTGCTGTAGTTGCAGCAGTATACTGCTTTTGCACTTCCCACAATTCAAATGCTGGGTTGCTGGAGTAGTAGGCGGCAATGCCCAAAAAGCCCAAAAGCAGTGCAATCTGCATGAGCGCACGTTTCTGCTCCTTCAAGAGCTGATAGAGTGCG
>RZYT01000496.1 GCA_009930195.1 Spirochaetia bacterium
GGGTTGCTGGAGTAGTAGGCGGCAATGCCCAAAAAGCCCAAAAGCAGTGCAATCTGCATGAGCGCACGTTTCTGCTCCTTCAAGAGCTGATAGAGTGCGAGGTAGATGAGCGCTACCAAGCTGTTGTCGATGATGTAGAGGAGATCCATCTCGATCAGGCCAAGAAACCAGCTTTTCTCAAAGAGGGCGAGCCAGAGCTCGGCTGTCTGGGGTGGTTGCTCGATGGCAAAGATGACAATCTGAAGTGGTATGAGGATGAGCATGGCCAATGAGCTGAAAAAAGCGGTTTTTCCCATGAGCCCGGCATCGCGGTGAGTATCCATACAAAATCTCCCCTGTGTTGAGAAAACGATACTTCCCCACAGTGAGCATTGTCCAGCGGTACAGGGGATGGTTCTTGCATAATCTTTCCCTTTTCTCAGGTGTCCCTCTTGTTGGATTGGTGTTTTGGGAATACCGTAATCTATTGGAGGCTAAGAAACTATGGACGAACAGATATGTTGCCCTCCGTTTGATCCCAAGAAGTGGGTACGGACGATGGTTTCCTTTGACAACCAACGGTTTGTCAAGGTAAAGGTACGCACATTCAATCACATCCCCCTGAACTTCGGTTCGGTCATGACAAAGGCTCAGCGCCGGATTGAGGGTGCAGGTGCACAGGTAGTGGACAATATCGCACTCTCCAACCATCTTTCGAAGTGGACGATGGAGGTGCTCATTGCCGTGGACAAGGAAGTGCCCGGCATGGAGATGGCAGCTCTTCACGGCAAACTGCTCTCCAATGTGTATGAGGGCCCTTTCAAGGACACCGGGATTTGGTGCGAGGACTTTGGGAAACTGGCCAAGGAGAAGGGGTTTGCATTCTCCACGTGGTACATGTGGTACACCACCTGCCCGAAGTGTGCCAAGAAGTACGGAAAGAACTATGTGGTGATCTTGGGTCAGTAAGCAAAACCGCTTGCAAGATGTGCTCTTTCCGGTATCCTGTAGGTGAGCAGGAGGAAGGCTATGCGTCTTGGGGTGATCGCTGATGATTTTACCGGTGCTGTCGATATTGCAGGATTTCTTGTCCAGGGTGGGATGCGGACGGTCATGTGCAGCAAACCGATCGAAGCAGGCTTGCCAGGCGAGTTTGACGCGGTTGTCATGAGCCTGAAGATTCGCTCGATTCCCCCAGAGGAGGCAGTGGAGCAGGCTCTCTCTGCTCTTGCTTTTCTCAAGGCATCCGGATGTGACCGCTTCTACTACAAGTACTGTTCCACCTTCGATTCTACGGAGCAGGGGAATATCGCTCCGGTGACCGATGCGCTTTGCAAGGCACTAG
>RZYT01000497.1 GCA_009930195.1 Spirochaetia bacterium
CGAAAGCATTCCCAAGCTGCTGGGCAATGCAGTGGTGGGCATCATCAGCTGGGTCACCTACATCGCGCTGAACATCGAAAGTGCGATCCTGGGGGCATTTCAGAATGCGATCAACAAGGCGGGGGACAAGATCCAGGGCACCTGGGTGGGAAAGATCTTCGGCTTGGGTGACAAGCTGGCCAACCTTGATATGGGCGCAGAAGAAAGTAAAAACGAAGCTACGTTCTACAAGCAGCAGGCCGACCGGAGCTTCGAGAATTTGGGACCGCTGTTGCGTGATGCGCTCACCGATGCAATCGATACCGCCCAGACGGTCGTACTCAATAGTGCCGACATGGTGAACAACCTGTACGGTGACATCGGCCTTGACTTCAAGACTGCACTCGATGACATCGTCGCACCCGATCTTGAGGCAATCGCCCAGAAGGCTGATGCGGCGAACCAGACCAAGCTGCTCTCGGCGATCGCCTCCAGTGGCGAGGGTACGGCAGCCTCCACAGCCGAGACAGCCGATAACACGAAGCAGCGTGATACCCGCATGGGCTCTCAGATCGCCTCGATGCTCAGCGATGCCTTGACGAGTGTGTTCACCGGCCTGTTCGGCTCTGTCACCGGAGGCCTGATGGGCATGGTGGCCACCGAGATGCTGGGAGGGGTGACCGCGATCATCTCAACGTTGCAACCGATCATCGACATCATCTTCAACACCCTCTCTCCCTTGGGGATCCTGCTCACCATCCTCCAGGGGTTCGTTTCGGTGATGGAGCCGGCCCTAGGTGCGGTGTTCCAGCCGTTGGTGGATGTGTTTACCTGGATCGGGACTACCTTGGCAAGTCTGTTCCTGCCGGTTTTGGATGTGCTGCACACAGCCTTCGCCTTGGTGGGAAACATCCTCATGGCGGTCCTTACTCCTGTATTGCAAAGCCTCGCACCGGTCTTTCAGGTCATCAGCGGTATCATGATGGCATTCTCTCCGGTTCTGCTGTTGGTGGCCAAGGCCTTCACGATCCTCATGAGCCCGCTCGAGTATGTGGCCGACCTGTTCTCCTGGCTCGGCAGCTGGGTGCAGTACCTTGGGTCCGTCATCGCAACCGCTGCATACAACCTGGTCCACCCGTTCCGGCAGAAAAGCTATGCATCCAGTCCCGGCTCCTTCTCCAGCGACGCCTTCAGCGGCCTTGGTGATCGCCTGGCGAACATCGATGCGATTGCCAGCCAAGGCTCGGTGGCAACCGACGCGGTCTCCACCACCACGGCAGTGGGAAACGCAGGGTACCAGGGAGCGACGCAAGTGACGATCAACATCTACCAGCAGGC
>RZYT01000498.1 GCA_009930195.1 Spirochaetia bacterium
GGCGAGATTTCTCAAAGCCAGTACGATGCCCTGCAGCGTGAGATCATTGAAACCGAGCAACAACTAAAGGCTCTGGAGAAGCAAGCAAATGAATCTTCCGTGGCTTTACAGAAGATTGCCGCGACAGGTGAGAGATTAAAGAGCACCGGAGATACCATTGCTTCAGCTGGAGAAAAGATGCTGCCGGTTACCGCAGCGATTACAGGACTTGGTACGGCGGCTGTCACGACTGCTGCAACCTTTGAATCCTCCATGAGCCAGGTACAGGCAACCATGGGAATTACCAAGGACGCGATGTCTGAGGTGGATGGCCAATCTGTTAACACCATGGATACCTTATCCGCTCTGGCTAAGAAGATGGGAGCCGAAACGGCCTTTTCAGCAAGCCAGTGCGCGGAGGCATTAAACTATCTGGCTTTGGCTGGATATGATACCCAGCAGATGGTCGATACACTTCCGACTGTGTTAAACCTTGCAGCCGCTGGCAGCATGGACCTTGCATCTGCTTCGGATATGGTGACCGATGCCATGTCCGCCCTTGGTATGGGAGTGGAGCAGGCTGGAACGATGGTTGACCAGATGGCCAAGACGGCATCCAGCACCAACACATCGGTGGCGCAGTTAGGTGAGGGTATTCTTACCATTGGCGCAACTGCCAAATCCATCAAAGGTGGAACCGCAGAACTCAATACGGCTCTTGGAATTCTGGCCAACAACGGTATCAAAGGCGCAGAAGGTGGTACCCATCTTCGTAACGTGATCCTGTCCTTGCAATCTCCAACGGATAAGGCTGCGGCATCCTTGAAGGAGCTTGGTGTTTCGGTCTATGACTCTGAAGGCAATATGCGCTCACTCAACGATATCCTGGGTGACCTGAATACCTCGATGTCCGGCATGACCTCTGCCGATAAGCAGAACATCATCTCGACCATCTTTAATAAGACCGACCTTGCTTCTGTTAATGCACTGTTAGCCAATACAGGAACGGCATGGGACGAACTGCAGAGTTCGATTGCCGATTCTGGTGGTGCGGCGCAGCAGATGGCAGACACACAGCTCGATAACCTTTCGGGTCAGTTAACCATTTTAAAGTCAGCTCTTGAAGGGCTGGCTATTTCTATTGGTGAACTGCTCCTGCCTTATATTAAGGCGATCGTCAGCGGCATTCAGGGCTTTGTGGATTGGCTCAATTCACTAGATGAAGGCGTGAAGAAGGTCATCGTCACGGTTGGTTTGATTGCCGCAGCGGTTGGCCCGGTATTGATTGTCATTGGTAAGGTGATGAGTTCCGTAGGTACCATCATGACCACTGT
>RZYT01000499.1 GCA_009930195.1 Spirochaetia bacterium
GGACTTCGGCGTACAACTCAAGCTCGGCAAATCCCTGAAGGCCATCGAGGATACGAAGGTGTTGCTCAACGATGGTTCTACCGTGGATACCGACTTTGTACTGCTCTCTGTTGGTGTACGACCTACCTTGCAGATTGCAAAGGACGCAGGGCTTGCCATCGGGCCCGCCGGAGGCCTGGAGGTCGACAGTGAGATGAGAACCAGCGATGAGTCCATCTATGCAGCCGGTGATATGGCTGAGGTGCGGCACACCGTACTTGGCAAGACCGTCCGCATGCCGCTTGCCGGCCCTGCAAACAGGCAAGGCCGACTGGCAGCAGAGAATGCCTTGGGTGCACATCGCTCCTACAAGGGTGTTTCCGGCACTTCCGTGGTAAAGGTGTTTGAGGCTGTGGCAGGATCGGTGGGACTGAATCTGAAAGCAGCGAAGGATGCAGGGCTTGATGCCGATGCGGTCGTGGTGCACAAGGCCAGCCATACCTCCTACTTCCCTGGTTCCGAAAAGGTGAGCCTGATGCTGATCTTTGACAAGAAAACCAAGCAACTGCTTGGTGCCCAGGCTGCGGGTAGGGTAGGTATTGATAAGCGGCTCGATGTCATTGCAACCGCAATGGCAGGCAGTCTGACCATCGACGATCTTGCTGAACTTGACCTTGCCTATGCACCTCCGTTCAACTCCCCCAACGGGCCGGTGAACATGGCAGCTTTCACTGCACAGAATCATCTCAGCAACTTCAGTCCCTCCATCCTTGCAAAGGATCTGGAAACCTTCGTACTGGAGAAGCAGCCGATCGCCATCGATCTTCGCGACCCCATCACCTTCGGCAAAGCAAGCCTGAGGGGCAGCAACAACCTCAGCCAGGCAATGCTCAGGGATAATCTGGACAAGATTCCCCAAGGCCATGCAATCCTGCTCATCAGCGATGACGGACAGAAAGGCCATGTGGTGCTCAGGATGCTCAAGGGAGCAGGCTTTGAGGAGGTCTATAACCTCAGTGGTGGATACATCAGTATGGAACGTCATGCACGTGCCATTGGCTATGAGCATCTAGATGTTGCACTCCTGCCTATCGAAAAGAAGTCTGTGAAGAAAGAGAAGGCATCTGGCGAAGAAGAGCAAGTTGAAGAAGCTGTCGCAAACGATGGACCGGTCATCCTCGATGTACGCACCCCGATGGAGTTTGCCATGGGTGCCTACCCTGGGGCCATCAACGTAGGGCTTGACGACCTGCAGAGCTGGGCAGTGAATTTTGAGGACAAGGATCGCAAGATCATCGTCTACTGTGCCAGCGGTGCCCGCTCC
>RZYT01000500.1 GCA_009930195.1 Spirochaetia bacterium
CGCCACGATGTGCCCGTTGATGGCATGGTGCAGGCGGCTGCGCAGGATCAGGGCGAGGAACTCGATGAATATCTTCGACCTCAGGGCCTCCACGCTCTGGATCCTCTCGGCCCAGCTTCCCGTGAACGTCTTTTCGGCGCTGAACAGCTTCTCCGAGTAATCCCTTGACTTGTAAAGAAGCAGGGCATCCCTCGCGCTCATCCTCTCGGAGCTGATGAGGCAGAAGTAGCCGCAGTACCTGATGTAGTCGTCGATGGCCTCGTTGTTCTTGGAATGCATCAGCAGCACTCTGTCATCGTCATCGGAGAACGTGAGGTCAAAGTACTTTCCGTAGGCGTCGAGGTTGAGATCATTGCATTTCCTTCCCAGCAGCCTTTCAAGCATCCCCGCCATCTTCTTGATGCATGTCTCGAACACGCTCCTCTCGGCCGCATAATTCTGTGCCGAGTAGTAGATGTGGAAATACCGGGCCCTCCTGTCGTTGGCGTACAGCTTCGCCTCGACCGTGGTGCCGTTGACCTCGTACTCCCAGATCGTGTTCTCGCTTGTGTCCTCGAAGGTGCCCTTGACACCCAGCACCAGCGACGAGACCAGGCTCCTGCGGCCCTTGGCCATGATCAGGAAACTGTATTTCCTCCTGTCGAGGTCCTCTATGTTCGCCCTGCTGAAGTACCCCCTGTCGAGGATGAATCCGATGTTCCGGTACCCCAGCGCCTGCGCCTTGTCCACCATCTGCTCGAACTGGGATACGTCGACTATGGACCCGCAGTAGTCCTCGTAGAACAGCGGCATGCCCTCAGAGACATCGGTGGCCATCGCTATGTTCACGATGGGAGAGCCATCAGGGCCGTCCTTCGCATGGCCGCCCTCAAGCAGCTCCACGTCCCCCGCCTGGGAGATCTTGTTGGTGGAGTCGTAGGATATGTAGATCCGCCTGCGGTGGTCCTTCGATTCGTTCCACCATTCGGTGAAGGCTATCACATCATCGCGGTCGATGCCCTCCTTGAAAAGACTGCCGACCTTGGTGTCGCCGTAAATCCTCATGTCGGGTGTGAACAGCGGATGGTTGTAGGCGTAGTCGGGATAGTGCTGGGCCGCATTCTTTGCCGCGATGAGCAGATACGAGGCGAGGTCAAGGATCAGGCCGCCGTCCTTGTCACCGAACCGGCTCTGCAGCCATTGCACCAGCCCGAGTTTCTCTGCGAACTGCCTGAGCAGGATGAAGGTGCCGGCCCTCAGGCAGCTGCTGCGGCTGCAGTCATGCTCGACCTCGATTTCGGAGGGGAAGAAGTCGTGGTACTTC
>RZYT01000501.1 GCA_009930195.1 Spirochaetia bacterium
CACTCCAACTGCCAAAGGCATGGAGTGACCGCATGAATATTTCTCCATCAAGCAGACGTTCAGCCCACACTCGATCAGTAATCTTTACAGGAATGAATGGATCTAGAGACAATGTGTTTCCTCCAGTCAGGTTCTGGTTTGAATTCAGTATAGCATGACTGAAAATATGCCTCTACGTCAGGTGATCAAAGTATGCAGTGTTGGTTCTCAATCATGCAACTCAATTCCATGCCTGTTCCCTTTCTCTCGGGCTTCGGTAGCCCAGTCGATCGGTTCCAATCCCTCAAGCCGGTTGTACTCGTCCCAGTACAGTCTGGCCCATTTGACCAGCAGCTTGGTGATCTCGAAGATGTAGGTCGTCCGTTTGAACTCGCCGAACTCCGAATAACAGCCTCCAATGCAGTACGAGCAGGCGCTTTCCACCTCGCATGTCCTGCACTTCTCATCCAGTGAGCAATTGGAGCGATAGGCACCTTCACGCACTCTCAGGAAGTTCTCCTTGTGGGTGAACCCTTCCTTGGCGGTCCCAACGATGAAATCTGCCTTGTCGACCTGGGTGTGGGGCAGCCATCTGATGCACGGATAGATCCTGCCATCCACAGAAAGCGCGGGCATGGCCCCGCTTCCGCAGTGGCCGGTACAGTCCCAATCAGGCCCTGTGGACAAGTGCGCGTAACCGAACTGCTCCTTGCTGAGCATGCTCCAGAAAAGATCGTCGTGGTGCTCCAGCACATAGGCGGTGCACTTCTCCATCTGGCGGTCCAACACCTCATAATCGGCTTGGGTACACCCCGTATCCTCCATGATGAAGTTCTGGTTGATGTACCGCAGTCCCAGCTGTTCATGCAAATACACCAGCGAGTCGTAAAGGTAGGGGATGCTCTGGCGGTTTGCGGTGGACTTTGTCTGCATCGACTGGATCGGGAAGGTCTTCTTATACCACGGCCAATGGCGGATGATACTCTGCATCGAACCGGACCCATCGGGGAACACCCGGTTCGCATCATGGATCTCATGACAGCCATCCAGCGATATGCCCACCAGCAGAAGGTCCTTGTACTTCTCGCAGAACCGCCTGGCCTGCTCGGAGAAGAGGGTGCCATTGGTGGAGATGGAGAAATGGAGCTTGCCCCGCCAGTTCTTGGCATTGGGGGTGTCGGTGGTCATCACCTTGGCCAGCGTGTATGAGCAGATCTCGTCCAAAAACGGCACATCCATGAAGCTGTCGCCACCGATGAAGTCCACAACCAACCCTTTCTGGTATGCCTTGCGGAACACCGGATCAGGATCATCGAGTAG
>RZYT01000502.1 GCA_009930195.1 Spirochaetia bacterium
TGATCGAGGAGTCCGCCCTGCCCTTCGACTTCGACATGGTGGTGATCGATGAGCTCTCATCGTTCAAGAACCACCGCTCCAAGCGCTTCAGGGCATTGATGAAACGACGTCCTGAGATCAGGCGCATCGTGGGCCTGACCGGCACCCCGGCCAGCAACGGCCTGATCGACTTGTGGGCCCAGTTCAAGCTCCTGGACAAGGGGGTGAGGCTGGGAAGGTTCATCGGTGCCTACAGGGATGCGTACTTCAGGGCAGACAAGCGTAGCGGCCAGATGGTGTTCAGCTACAAGCCCGCCCCTGGAGCCGAGGAGAGGATCTACAAGGCGATCGAGGACATCACCATCTCCATGAAGGCACAGGACCATATCAGGATGCCTGAGCTGATCACCAACGAGTATAAGGTTTGCCTCAGCGATGAGGAGCGGATGGTCTATGAGAAACTAAGGAAAGATCTGGTCCTGGATTCCTCGGGAGGACAGGTGACGGCGGCGAATGCCGCGAGCCTCTCGGGGAAGCTGCTGCAGCTGGCAAACGGTGCAGTGTATACCGATGACGGGAAGACGATCAGAATCCACGAACGCAAGCTTGATGCATTGGAGGATCTCATAGAAGCGGCAAACGGGCAGAGCGTATTGGTGGCCTATTGGTTCAAGCATGACCTGACGAGGATCATCGGGAGATTGGAGAAACTTGGCGTGTCGTTTTCGACCCTGGATAAGAGCGAGAGCCTATTGAGGTGGAATAAGGGAGAACTCCAAGTCGCTCTGATTCACCCAGCATCCGCCGGACACGGATTGAATCTCCAAGGCGGAGGGAGCTTTCTGGTCTGGTTCGGCCTTACCTGGAGCCTTGAGCTCTACCAGCAGACGGTGGCGAGGCTGTGGCGCCAGGGACAGAAGTCCCAGACCGTGGTGGTCCAGCACATCATCACCGACAAGACCGTAGACGAACGCATCATGAGGGTCCTCTCGGGCAAGGCACAAACCCAGGATGCCCTCATCGAAGCAGTGAAGGCCGAGCTTGCAGGAGGCCCTCGATGACCGAGGCAAGCATGAGACAGCTGGCGGCAGCGATCGTAGAGCGGGCGGTGATGGACTGGCAGAAGGCGGTATCCCAGCTGGACGACAATCCCGACTACCAGCATGCATGGGCGGCAAAGGATGAGATCGAGCGGTTCTTCGAGAGCGAGTGGTTTGGTTTCCTGTGCGACATCAACCCCGACTTCACCAAGATTCACCTACAGGAGATGAGAGCATGAACGCAAAGGAATATCTGTCCCAGGCATGGTATCTGGAC
>RZYT01000127.1 GCA_009930195.1 Spirochaetia bacterium
GGATGACCATCCGTATCGACTTCTTGTCGACACCCATTCCGAACGCGTTGGTCGCGAACAGTACTCCCTGTTCTTGCTTCTGATACCACGCTTCCAGTGTTTTCCGCTCCTCCTTGCCCAGTCCTGCATGGTAGTAGCGGCAAGGAAGGGAAGGGTTGGAGAGCAGGAAGGAGAGGCAGGCCAGTTTGGTTTTCTCACGGGTGGAGCAGAAGACCACCGCGGGACGATGTGCCGGATCCTGAAGCAATGAGGTGATGGCCTGTTCCTTGCACAGGGTGTGGATGGCATGGTAGCTGATGTTTTGCCGATCGCTGCTGCCTCGGACAAGATGGGGTTGTTCTCCGCTGAAGATCAGGCGTGAGAGTCCCTTGATGATCTGCTCATCGGCGGTAGCGGTGAAACAGAGGATCTGTCTCAGCGGAAGGTGGGCTATGATCGGGCCAAGGCTGGCCATGGCGGGTCGGAAGCCTTCTCCCCAACGTACGATGGTATGGGCCTCATCAAGCACCAGCAGGCTGATGGGAAACCTCGCCAATGCAGTGAAGACCGACCCTTGGGCAAGACACTCTGCATTGGTTACCACAATCCGGGGTCTTTTGTCGGCAAGGGATGCGAGCAGTGCGTTTCGCTCGGCTGGAGTCTGTCCTCCTTGGATGCATACACAGCCGATACCCCGCTCTGTGAAGCGGCGTATCTGGTCGTTCATCAGCGAGAGCAAGGGATAGACGATGATGGTAAGACCTTCCACCACCAGCGAGGGGAGCATGAAACAGATTGACTTCCCGCTTCCGGTGGGAAGTGTCACCACAACCCCCTCATGATCGCTCTCACTGGTATCCAGCTCCAGAATGCGCTGGATGACCAGTTGCTGGTACGGCCGAAGGGTAGGGATGCCAAAACGTTCCTTGGCCAACAGGTTGATGTCAATTTTGGGTTGCATACCAGATAAGGGAGGTCAGCAACCCTCTTGCTTTAGTTCTGGACTTCGCTGCGGTCGTGGGCAGGGGGAAGCGGTGGGCTGATCATATCGATTTTCCTCATCACCTCAACAGGGAGAACCACCTCGAGGGCGGCAAGGGAGTCTCGCAGCTGGGTGTCGTTTGCACTGCCGATGATTGGACAGGTCACCTTCGGATTTGCCATGACCCAGGCAACAGCCAAGGTAGCTTCCTTCAGCCCAAGTTCTCGCGCCAGCTCAGAAAAATCGGTGGCAACCCGCTCATAGAACGGTCCACCGTAGCGCTTGCTGTAGGCAGGGTTTTCCACCAGGCGGCCACTGCCTTCCTTTCCTTTTCCGTACCGCCCGGTAAGCAGGCCGCCCCCCAACGGGCTGTACGTCATAACTGCAAGGTTCTCTTTTTGAGCCATGGGAAGCAACTCCACTTCCGCCATGCGCTTGGCGATGTTGTACATCGGCTGGATGGCGTGGATGCCTGCCAGATGTTCGAGCTTTGCCGTCCAAAGCAAGCGCTCCACCTGGAATGCGGCGTGGTTGCTCACCCCTACGCAGAGAAACTTTCCCTCCCGGTGCAGAATGTCCAGGGTACGGAGGATTTCTTCCTCGTCGGTCTGGTCATCAAAGCCATGGAGGAAGAAGACATCGACATACTCTGTCTTCAGACGCTTCAGGCTCTCTTCAAGACTTTTTCTGAGATTCTTTGCAGAGCTCCCCCGTTGGTTGGGATCATCGCCCATCGGGCTGAACGCCTTGGTGGTGATGACCACCTTTTCCCGCTCGGCATGGATGAAAGATCCAAGGTACTCCTCGGCCACTCCCGACTGGTAGACATTCGCACAATCGAAGAAGTTGATTCCATGTTCCCTGCACAGCTTGTACATTGTCCCGGCCATCTGGTAGTCGGCACGATGCCCGAAGCTCATGGTGCCGAAACACTGTCTGGATACCTTGATTCCCGTCTTTCCGAATGTGCGATACTCCATGGTTGCTCCCTTTCTCAGATCTCCAAATCCAGAAGGCTGCCGGCAAGGGTGCGGGCAAGCTTCTCCATCCGTATAGTCTCACGCTTGAAGAGCGTCTGTTTCTTGATCAGCTCATCGAGGGCAGGCGAAACAAACAATTCATCCACCCATCGTTCAGGAACCGCCCCAGAGCCTGCCAATCCCGCTGCAAGACCACCAAAGAGTGCACAGCTCAGGCGTGCGTTGCCACCCCTGGATGCAAGCAGGCTTACTCCCGCCTCATAGGAGTCCGACAGGAGCAGGGTGCTGAAAACGGTATCCATGGCAGGAAGGATCATTGACTGTTGCTTTCCCTCGTATTGGGGTATGGCCTTTCTTGCCATACAGGTCTTGAGCATCATGCAAAGCTTCTCATCCATGCCAAGCTTTGTGCAGTGTTGCTGCAGAAGGCGCAACAGCATAAGGGCACTCTCAGCCTTCTCTGCGATGACCAGGGAGAAGGCCAAGCTCATGAGGAACGCGGTGTCCTGAGCCAGGGAGGACGTACTGAACAGGGAACTCTCGGTACGTGAGAGCATTGCTTGCTGTTTCGTGCTCTTGCCCACCAGTGCCAAACCCATCACCACCGAGCGTGAAAGCATGACAGCCGATTCCGTGTTGGAGGCTTCCCTCGCAAGACTGGAGGCAAGCGCTGCAGACAGTTCTGCATCCTCACACTTAGCATACCTGCGGTAGCTTGCTTTCACATGGTCGGCAAGCAAAGCCTTGTTATCGAGCATGCTCAAGGCCAGAAGGACGGAGAGATCACTGGCCTCACCGCTCATGCCGCACAGCTCATTCAGGCTTTCGAGGGTATAGACCTCGGCGAGGCCGTCCGGAGCAAGGTCGGCTATCTCCTGTACATCCCGTCCCTCGCTCTGGCTTCCAAACCCGTCTCCGGTGAACCAGCCCAACAGTGCTCCATATGCTCTCTCTTCCATGTTGTCCCTCTCTGCATCCACGATACCCGAACCAAGGAAAAAAGACGAGGCCCTTTGTGCTACCTTTGCGCTTGCTCCAACTCAGATTGCACCCGTTTCAGATCCATCGGGATGTTGATGTGCTGTGGGCACAGGGGAACACATTGGCCGCACTCCGTGCAGGAATTCGGTCTCTTGTCCTGTTCCTTCTCATGCTCCCACATCTGTTTCACCACCGCATAGTTGTCGAACATCCTGAACTTGTTCCAGAGGGCGAAGTTGCCCGGAATATCCACCCCAAAGGGGCAGGGCATGCAGTATTTGCATCCGGTGCACCCGTTTCCGACACGGCCGCGCATGATAGAGCCGATCTCTTCCAGGGTTTCCACCTCATGCTTGGTAAGCGGGGTATAGTCAGCGAAGGTCTCCAGGTTCTCCTGCACTTGAGCGTAGGTGGACATGCCGCTCAGGATTACCTTTACATTCGGATGGTCGGCCACCCACTTCAAGGCGTAGGCCGCACTGCTTGTCTTTGTACCCAGTGCTTGCAGCTTGTCCTCAAGGTCCGGGGGAAGGGACGCAAGCGAACCTCCCTTGATCGGTTCCATGACAATGACGGGAATGCCCAGCTTGGTGCACAGCTCGTATCCCTTGTCCCCAGCCTGTTCCTCGGTGTCCAGATAGTTGTACTGGATCTGGCAGAAATCCCAGCTGCGGAACGTGGCGATATAGTCAAAGTCCTCATAGATGGAGTGAAAGGAGAACCCAAGGTGCTTGATCCTGCCCCGTTTCTGCTCCTCTTCCAGGTAGGTTACCACCCCTAGGTCCACCATCTTGACGAAGGCCGTCTTGTCGATGGCGTGGATCAGGTAGAAGTCGATGTACTCATGGCCAAGCCGTGTAAGCTGTTCCTCAAAGAGTCGTTTGGCATCATCAAGGGAGTTGACCAGCCATTGCGGCAACTTGGTGGCAAGCAGGTAGCTGGAGCGCTGATGTTTTTTGAGGTACGCGCCCAGGAAGGGTTCGCTCTCGCCATTGTGGTAGGAATAGGCAGTATCGTAATACGTGACACCGTTCTCATAGGCCAGATCGAGCATCTTCTCAGCCTCAGTCCTGTCTATGGCTCCCTTGCCGTCAAGCGGAAGCCGCATGGCTCCAAAACCGAGCAAGGCCGTCCTGATGTCCATATTCTCAAACAGTCGTTCTTCCATGTAGGTGCTCCTGATTTAGTTTATTGTCTGATAGTGTAGCATGAATTTATCGGGATTTTGGAAAAAAGCTCCAATTCTTGGCTTGCCCGTCCCTACGTGTGCTTGTATGCTTGATGAGGTTTGGGGAGGTTTGTCGTGGCTCTGAAGCAGTACAGCAAGAACATTGGGCTCTCGTATGCCTTCACCGTATGTATGAATCTCTCCTTTACCCACGGCATCTGGATGATCTATCTTGCAAGCCGGGGTTTCTCTCTCATCCAACTCGGAGCGCTTGAGGCAATCTTTCACATCACCAGCTTCCTCATGGAAGTTCCTACCGGTTCAGTGGCAGACATCTGGGGACGCAAGGCAAGCCGGCTCGCCGGAAGAGTCTGCTATGCGTTGAGTCTGGTGCTGATGTACTGGGGACCTACCTTCTGGCTGCAGATCCTTGCCTTTGTCCTCAGTGCCCTGGGGTACAACCTGGAGTCGGGAGCCGGCGATGCCCTGCTCTACGATTCGCTGCTGCTCGATGCGGATGAGAGCCGGTACCTCTCGGTGAAAGGGAAGGATGAGTTGCTCTACAACGTCGCTTCCATCATCGCTTTCCTGGTCGGAGGATACCTTGCCAGTGTTGACTACCTGTTGGCCTTTGGCCTTACGGTACTATTCGGCCTCATCGGGTTTGTTGTAGCCCTCTTTTTCAAGGAGCCTGCCATCCGCGAAGAGCACAAGGATGCGCAGCGGCCCAGTCTGGTGAAAAGCATAGCATCCTCGCTGAGAAGCCAGCTGGTAGACAGCATGAAGGTCTTTGCTTCCACCCCTCGGATAGCATTCCTCATCATCTTCAGTGAGTCGCTCTTTGCCTTCATGATCTGCCTTTTCTTCTATTTGCAGAACCACTGGACGAACCTCGGGTATACGACCGATGTCATCGGGATCATCTTTTCCCTTCATGCACTGGTGGCAGCCATCTTTTCGGTGAATGCTGACCGGATAGAACGCATCATCGGACAGAAGGGCATCCTCATCGTCTGTCCGATATTGCTGCTGTTCACGCTTTGGACGGTAGCACTCACTCCCTATTCGGCTTTTTTCTACATCCTCAATGGGAGCCTGGAAGGGCTTCTGGCCCCTACCATCTCAACCTATCTCAACCGCCTGATCCCCTCGCGGTTCCGGGCGACCATCCTCAGCTTCCAGAGCATGGCATACAGCCTCTTCATGATCATGATCTTCCCCCTCGTCGGCCTGATCGGAAGCCTGTACTCCCTTCCCTTTGCCTTCGCTCTCATGGCAGCGCTGGCCACTGTGTTGGTTGTCCCGTACCTGGTGATCATCACCCGAAACAAGAAAAGCAGAAAGCTCTGAGGCTGGGCACTGCTCTTCTTGGCAGGAGGGAACCTCTCTGCTATCATGGGGCAATGAAGATAACCGAGCGTCTCATCAACAGCCTCCTCAGAACCTTTTTCCGCCTGTTTTTCCGCATCGACCGAAGTGAACTTTCAAAGATTCCCCATGAAGGTCCTCTTCTGATGATGGTCAACCATACCTCCAATTTGGAAGGGCCCATGCTCTATGCTTTCCTGCAGCCACGGAAACTGCATGCCATGGCCAAGCAGGAACTCTGGGACCACAAGTTCATGGCCTATCTGATGGAGCTCTGGGGCTCCATCCCTGTTGACCGGCAGAATATGGGCAGGGCAACCATGGATGCCTGCTTCAAGGTGCTGGATGAGCAGCACATCCTTGCCATCGCCCCGGAAGGGACGCGCAGCCATGACGGCAAGTTGCAGGAAGGAAAGGGTGGGATTGCATTCATCGCCCACAAGAAGGGCACCCCGATGATTCCTGTCGCGGTGATGGGCTTCACCGATTTCAAAAAGAATATCAAACGCCTCAGAAGAACCGTCATCACCGTAAAGGTTGGTGAGGTTTTTGAGATTGTCCAGAAGGGTGGCCGTATTGATGCCGATACCCGCCAGGCTCTGGCTGATGAGATCATGCTCCGCCTGGCTGCCTTGATGCCGCCTTCCCTTCGGGGGCACTACGAAGGCATGCCCATCTCCTTCACCCTCACAAAGGACGCATGATCGTTTCCAGTTCCTTGCTGGTCTGCTCAAGCGTCTCATAGGTTGCATGGTCAATGACAGAGAGCCGCTGTTTGCGGCTTTCCGTTCCTTGCAGCAATGCGTTGACCCGGATCGGTTCACCTATGAGCAGGTGAGCCCGCTTCCCCTTGGGGGAGTATCGGGTATTGATGGATCCGCCTTCGATGCGGTTGATGACGTCCAGAAGATTCAG
>RZYT01000128.1 GCA_009930195.1 Spirochaetia bacterium
TGCAAGATCTCGGCATGGGACCATCATCTGAGCTTCCACTCCTACGGGGAAGGCCTTGCCGAACTGAAGGAGTGGAATGAGTTGCCGTTCTTCCACTCCCAGACCAAGCTGGTGCTGCGCGACGCAGGCCTCATAGACCCTGACAGCATCGAGGAGTATGTCGCGGTGGGCGGCTACCGCTCGTTCGCCTCGCTTGTGGGCGTAATGAGCCGGGAAGAGGTGCTCTCGGTCATCAAGGACTCCCATCTTCGGGGAAGAGGCGGGGCTGGGTTCCCCACCGGGCTGAAGTGGGAGTTGATGGCAAAAGAGGAAGCAGAACGCAAGTTCATCATCTGCAACGCCGATGAGGGCGACCCCGGGGCGTACATGAACCGCAACGAGATGGAAAGCGATCCACACATGGTCATAGAGGGGATGCTCATCGGTGCCTACGCAACCGGTGCCAAGGAGGGCATCATCTATGTGAGGGCCGAATACCCCTTGGCCGTGCAAAGGCTCAAGAGAGCCATTGCCCAGGCCTATGAGCACCATCTGTTGGGAGAGCACATCCTGGACAGTCATCTCTCGTTTGATCTTTCGGTGGTGGAAGGAGCCGGTGCCTTTGTGTGCGGGGAGGAGACTGCACTCATCGCTTCCTTGGAGGGCAAGGCTGGCCGCAGCACGGCAAAACCTCCCTTCCCCTCACAAAAAGGGTATCTGGGCTATCCTACTACGATAAACAACCTGGAAACCTGGTGCAACATTCCCCTGATCATCGGCAAGGGGAGCAACTGGTTCCAGAGAATCGGAACCCCCAAGAGTCCGGGAACCAAGGTCTTCTCCCTGGTGGGGAAGGTCAAGCACACCGGCTTGGTGGAACTTGCTCTGGGTGAGAAGCTGACCACCCTTGTCTATGAGGCGGGAGGGGGCTCGGTGCAGAGCACCAAGCGCATCAAGGCTGTACAGAGCGGAGGTCCCAGCGGCGGATGCATCCCCGCCTCACTCTTCGACACCCCCATCGACTATGAGAATCTCACAAAATTGGGTGCCATCATGGGATCGGGAGGCATGGTGGTCATGGACAATGACAACTGCATGGTTGACTCCGCCCGCTACTTCCTTGAGTTCACGACAAAGGAGTCCTGCGGAAAGTGCACACCCTGCAGGGAAGGACTCTCCCAAGCATTGCAGATTCTCAATCGCATCACCACCGGTGAAGGGCGGATGGAGGACCTTGCTCTTCTTTCGGAGCTGTGCACCCATATCAGCGACACCTCGCTCTGTGGGCTGGGACAATCGGCAATGAATCCGGTTGCCACCACCTTGCACTACTTTCAGAGCGAATACGAAGAGCACATCCTGCAGAAGCACTGTGAGGCGGGAACCTGTGAGGCAATGGTCAGCGAGCTCTGTTCGAACTCCTGCCCGTTGGGCATGAGAATTCCCAACTACATCGCGCTGCTGCGTGAGAACCGTCTGGTAGAGGCGTTCACCTCAACCTTGGAAGACAATCCGCTTCCCGGGACCTTGGGAAGGATCTGCCACTTCCACTGCCAGATGCGCTGTCGCAGGGAAAGCCTGGACAACCCCGTACACCAGGGCGAACTGCACCGCTATCTGGCCGACACCCTCTACAAGATGGGCCAGGAGCAGGATGTCTATCAGGATCTTCAGCGAAGGATACCCAAGCGGACAAACAAGAGAATCAGCATTGTCGGAAGCGGGCCTGCAGGACTCAGCGCAGCCTTCTACCTCTCCCGTCTTGGCCATGAGGTGATCATCTACGAGCAGGAGAAGGAGGCTGGGGGCGTGCTCCGCTACGGCATACCCGACTATCGCCTTCCAAAAGATATCCTGGATAAGGAGCTGGAACTCTTCGGGTTGCTTGGCGTCAAGTTTTCCTTCTCCACCAAGCTGGGCAGGGACCTTCGTCTTGAGGACCTGAGAAGCAGTTCGGATGCTGTCATCCTCGCACTCGGCTCCTATCACCATGCTTCCCTGGAACTCCCAGGTTCGGATGGAACGGGGGTGGTGCAGGGGACCGACGTACTCAAGCATCTGGCACTGCATGAACCCGATACCATAGGAAAGCGGGTGGTCATCATCGGTGGGGGAAATGTTGCCATCGATGTCGCCCGCTCCCTGTGGAGATTGGACAAGGATGTGGTCATTGCCTACCGAAGGGAGGCGGATGAGATGCCCGCCAACCGCAGCGAGATTGAGGAAGCCCAGGCCGAAGGCCTCACGTTCCTCTTCAATGTCGCACCGACAGAAGTT
Source organism: Spirochaetia bacterium (assembly GCA_009930195.1). Classification (GTDB taxonomy): domain Bacteria; phylum Spirochaetota; class Spirochaetia; order Sphaerochaetales; family Sphaerochaetaceae; genus Sphaerochaeta. Next base: position 2,257 of record RZYT01000128.1, read on the forward strand.
ATTCGGGATGCACAGCAGAACGTCATCGCCTTGCGCTGTGAACACCTGCTTCCCGGAGTGTACGACCTCAGCGGAAGACGCAAGCGGGGAGGAACCTCCACCTTTGAGGACCTTGCTTGCGATACGATCGTCATTGCTGTCGGAGAACGTGTCGATGGAGATCTCTTGGCAAGCGAAGGGCTTTCTGTCACCAAGGGTGGCCAGCTTGCGGCACAGAGACACTCCTACCTGACCTCCAAAGCCAATGTCTGGGCAATAGGGGATGTCATCACCGGGCCCTCCACCGCAGCTGAGGCGATGGGGCATGGCAAGGAGGTTGCCAGCATCATCGATCGGTGCCTGATGGGACAAGAGCGCTTTGCATCACTCTTTTCCTCCTTCACCTACGACAAGAGTGTGGCAAAGACGCTGCATGAAGGCAAGGCGATACAGGCAGAGAAGCTTGAGTTGTCACAACGCAAACACTCTTTTGCCGAGGTGAACAAGGGCTATAGCGGACGCCAAGCGAGGATGGAAGCAGGCCGGTGCCTGCGCTGCGACATTCACCTGGAGGAGGTACTCAATGGACAGCAACCAAGTGCACATAACAATTGATGGGATTGAACTCTCAGTGGCTCAGGGAACGAAAATCCTTGAGGCCTGCGAACAGGTGGGTATCCACATCCCATCGCTGTGCTACCTCAAGGATGTCTCCTCCTATGGTTCTTGCGGGGTGTGTGTGGTGGAAGTGGAGGGAGCAAGGCGCTTGGTACGCTCCTGCATGCAGTCTGTGCAGAACAATATGGTGATCCACACGCATACGCCGCGCGTACTTGCTGCCCGCAAGACGAACGTGGAGTTGCTGCTGGCGAATCATGAGATGACCTGCACAACCTGTGAGAGAAATCTCAACTGCGAGCTGCAGGAACTTGCCCAGCAGATGGGTGTCAGGGAGCAACGGTTTGTGAAAACAAGAAAGCAAACACTGCCTCTGGATCTCACCAGCCTGAGTCTGGTACGCAACCCCAATGCTTGCATCCTGTGCAATCGCTGTGTGGAAGTGTGCAAGACAATGCAAAGCGTCAGCGCAATCCAAATGACGAAGCGCGGGCTCTCCACCAAGGTTGCTACGTTTGCAGATCTTGGCCTGGGCAATTCGGTATGCACCAACTGTGGTCAGTGTTCGCTGGTCTGCCCCACCTCGGCCATCACCGAGCGCAGCAGTGAAACGGAAGTGTTTGCAGCCCTTGCCGATCCAGATCAGGTGGTGTTGGTCCAGACAGCCCCTGCGATCAGGGTAGGGCTGGGCGAGGCGATGGGCATGGAAGAGGGGGCTCTGGTGACCGGAAAGATGGTAAGTGCCCTTCGTGCCCTTGGCTTTGACCGTGTCTTCGACACCCAGTTCAGTGCCGACCTTACGATCATGGAAGAAGGGTATGAGCTGATCGACCGGATCCAGAAAGGGGGCGTGCTGCCCATGATCACCAGTTGTTCACCGGGGTGGATCAAGTTCATTGAGACCTTCTATCCCGAGCAGACCGACCACCTTTCCTCCTGCAAGTCACCCCAGCAGATGTTCGGTTCCATAGCCAAGACCTACTATGCAGAGAAGATGGGCATTGACCCACGCACGATCAAGGTAGTCTCCATCATGCCCTGCACCGCCAAGAAATTCGAGGCAGGCCGCAGTGAGATGGACAGCTCCCACACCTATTGGCAGCACAAGGGGGTGGTGGGAGAGGACGAACACTTCTGTGATGTCGATTACGTACTGACCACGAGGGAGCTATCCAGGATGCTCAAGAGGGTAGGCATCAACTTTGCTTCGCTCTCAGAGAGTGATTTTGACGATCCTCTGGGAGAATCGACCGGGTCGGCCGTCATCTTCGGTGCTTCGGGCGGGGTCATGGAAGCGGCACTGAGAACAGCCTATGAGAAGCTGACAGGAACCAGTCTGGAGGATCTGGAGTTCTCCGCACTCCGCGAACGCAAGGGAATTCGGGAGGCAACCATCCAAATCGGTGATTTGGCTTGCAAGGTGGCGGTGACCAATACCTTGGGCAATGCTCGCGTGCTTTTGGACCAGATCAAGGAGGGGACAAGCGAGTATGCGTTCATTGAGGTGATGACCTGCCCCGACGGTTGTATCGGCGGTGGAGGGCAGAGCATTCCAAGCCATGCCGAGCAGCGGCAGAAACGGATCGAGAGCCTCTATCAGGAGGATAGGGGAAAGCCCCAGCGCAAGTCTCACGATAATCCGTCCATCTTGGAACTGTACGCCTCATTCCTCACCCAGCCGCTCTCAGAGAGAAGCCACCACCTCTTGCATACGCACTATACCAAGCGAAGCGCGTGGGGCCATTAGGTTATCTTTGCTGACAGACAGGCTCGATTTTGTGCTATAGTACCGAACGGGAGGCAGCATGAAAATCCTTGCATGTTCTGATATCCATCTGGGACGCATTCCCCTGGTAGGGGAGGATGAGCAGCAAACCGGAAGCAGCAGTTGGGAGGCTGTGGTACAAAAAGCCATCCAGCTTGAGGTCGACGCGCTGGTTCTCTGTGGGGATGTGGTTGAGCAGGAACATGCTTGGCTCTCTGTCTATGAACCGCTTCTCAGTGGTCTTGATCAGTTGAAAGCAGCCGGCATCAAAGTCATCGCTGTTGGTGGCAACCATGACTACGATGTCTTCCCTCGCTTGGCACAGGAGAGTGATGCAATTACGCTTCTTGGGCTCGGGGGCACGTGGGAAAGGTGTGACTTGGGGCCTCTCAGAATCATCGGCTGGTCATTTCCTTCCTCTCATACCCGCACCAATCCGCTGAAGGAGCTCGATGCATCCCTGCTCGAGGGTGCACATCTTACCTTGGGCTTGCTGCATACCGATGCGGGGGTGCAAACCAGTGTGTATGCACCCACCCAATCAAGTGATTTCACTTCCAGTACGGTTGGGCTCTGGATGCTGGGACATATCCACAAGCCGGATAGGGTTGCAAACAGCAATGCGTACTACTGCGGCTCCCCGTTTGCCTTGGACAAGAGCGAAATGGGCAGGCACGGCGCTTGGCTTCTGAAGACAATTGCGGACAGTACCTGGGACGAGCCGCAGTGTATTACCCTCTGCCCCTATCGGTATGAGCGACTTTCTGTCGATATCAGCGGCTTGCGTGACCTGGAACAGGTCAGAAGCAAAGTCACCTCCTCTGCCCGTGACTATGTATCCACGCTGCAAGAACCTACAAACCTATACCTCACGCCGGTGTTTGTAGGCACGCTCTCTCCCTCAGTCGACCTTTCGCTCTTCTTTGGTTCCTTTGAGGAGCGGGAGAAACTGTTGTTTGAGCAGCAGAGGAGCAAAGTATACTTAGTGAGCCAGTCTGTCGATGAAACTGAGCTGGAGGTTGATCTTGGTTCCTTGGCTCAGGGGCAGGGACCGGCAGCTTTGCTTGCCAGGATGCTTTTGGACGAGGATGAGATGGCTTCGCTTGCCCAAAAGTATCAGAGTCTCGATCGTGAGAGCTACAACAGTTCAGCGTTCGGCATCTTGGAACGAACGGTGTTGGACACGGATGACGCCATCCGGAAGAGCAGACAGGCAGGAAGAAAGTTGCTCAAAGCCATGTTGGTGCAAACCGAAGGGGGCTTTTGATGGGAAACGCATATCGGTTTGTCCGCATACACCTAGCCAAGGCTCCTGCCTTCACCAGCCAAGCCTTCCCCCCCATCGGGGATTTGGGTGAGCACCTGAATATTTTGCATGGGCCGAACGGGGTGGGGAAAACCACGCTGGTCAGAACCCTGAGGTCCCTGATCGCAAAAACGGAATTTCAGGCAGACTATGAGGCCGAAGCGCAGTTGCAGGATGGTGATGAGCTCTGGCAGCTCTCACTCTCCCAAGGCAAGCTGAAACAAAAGCGCCTGAGCGATAATGCCGAACTTGCCCTCCCCGGCAACAATGAGGAGTTTGCCGACGCCTACTCGTTGGCGCTGCATGAACTGCTCAGCCAGCAAGAGGGCCTTGGCTCCTCCTTTTTGGAAGAGATCCAGAAACAGATGCAGGGTGGGGTGGACTTGGAAAAGGCCTCCATCCTGGCCAAAGCACTTCCCTCATTCTCCACTGCAGGCCTCTC
>RZYT01000503.1 GCA_009930195.1 Spirochaetia bacterium
ATGGTGTAGGTGCTGAAAGGGGAACCCTCGAGCACTTGGATGGTATCATCATTGAGCAAGCCGTAGCTTACCTTGTCTTGGTAGGTGAACCGTACGTATTTCATAGTCCAAGCATAGCAAAGAGAAGCGGGAAACACAATTGACAAACAGGACGTTTCCCAGCACCGTAGAGAGTATGAAACGTTATGCAAAATGTCCCCTCTCCCGTACCTGCGGTGCCTGCCAGCTGATGGATTACTCCTACCAGCATCAACTCGACATGAAAATGCACCATCTGGAGGACCTGCTCGGGCAGTTTGCCCCGATCGCCCCAATCCAGGGGATGGAAGATCCGACCTGTTATCGCAACAAGATACAGGCAACCTTCGGCTATGACTGGAAGGGAAGCCTGGTCAGCGGCATCTATCGTGAGGGAACCCATCTCTTGGTTCCCATCCGTTCCTGTATGGTTCAGCATCCGCTTGCAGACAAGATTCTCAAGAGCATCCGCAACCTTGCCACCCGGTTTTCCATCTCACCCTATGATGAGGATGAGGGATTTGGTTATCTCAGGCATGTCTTGATCAAGATCAGTAACAAGACAGGGGAAGCTATGGTGGTTCTCATCTGCGGTCGCACTCCGCTTCCCTCCTCAGCAGACTTCATCGCCGCTTTGAAGGGGCAACACCCTGAGATCACCACCGTTGCCCAGCAGCTGAATGCAGAGAAGACCAGCATGGTGCTTGGCAACGAACCGGTACAGGTTCTCTGGGGGAAGGGATACATCGAGGAGGAGCTTTGTTCTCTCACCTTCCGTATCTCTCCCACCTCCTTCTTCCAGGTCAATCCTACCCAGGCTGAGGTGCTCTATACCCTTGCAATGAGAATGGCCCGGCTTGAGAGTACCGACTTCGTCATCGATGCCTACTGTGGTACAGGGACCATAGCCCTCATTGCCGCAAAGAGCGGGGCCGGGGAAGTGTTGGGTATCGAGCTCAACGAAACGGCAGTCAGGGATGCAGAGGCCAATGCCGAGCGCAACAACCTGGAAAACGTACACTTCGTCACAGCCGATGCATCATCCTACCTGAAGGATTTGGCCAAGGAGAAAAAGGGCTGTGATGTGCTCTTTCTCGATCCTCCCCGCAGTGGCAGCGATGAGCGGTTTCTGGCAGCAGCGATCAAGCTCGAGCCGAGGCGCATTGTCTACATCTCCTGCAACCCGAGGACTTTGGACCGGGATGTGCGCTACCTGTTGCGCTTCAGCGATTATCAGGTGAAGGGCATCCAGCCGGTGGATATGTT
>RZYT01000504.1 GCA_009930195.1 Spirochaetia bacterium
ACGATGATGTTCAGATGGAATCGCTTGCGTACATTCAATTCGCCAACTGTCTGTTTTGCAAACACAGAGGTGAGATTGATATTGGCAATGGAAAAATCCTCACACAGCTCAAGGAAGTCCAAGGTACCGGTCGACACCAAAGAGCGTGCAAGACGGGCACCCATCTCCACTTCTGGAAACACAGCCTCCGCCCCGATGCGTTCAAGCACTTTGCCATGATTGGGACTGGTCGCCTTGGCGATGACTCGGGGGATGCCCAGCTCCAAGAGGCTCATGGTCACCAGGATGTTTGACTCGATATCCTTTCCGATGCAGACAATTGCCGTATGACAGTGGGAGATGCCCGATTCATTGAGCACATCAGCCGTGATGGCCTTCACCGGATAGATGTTCTCGATCTGGTCCTTCACTGCATCCAGCTTCTCAGCCTCGATCTCCAGGACGATGACCTGCTTCCCTGCTGCGGTGAGTTCCAAAGCAAGGGACAGTCCGAATCTTCCCAAGCCGATGATGCCGTATGCATCCGGATCGAATTCCTTTTTCATGGTATGTGCCTCCACTAGCCGATGAACACCTGTTCCTCGACATGACTGAGATGAGATGGTTTTGCTTTCAGGCTGGTGGCGATGGTGATCGGGCCAACCCTTCCGGCAAACATGATGATCATGATGACCCCTTTGGACAGGGATGCAAGTTCCGTGGTGATTCCGGTGGAGAGTCCAACGGTGGCGAATGCCGACACCGTCTCAAAGAGAATGGAGATGAAGCTGAAACGCTCTCCCTCAATCAGCAAGAGGAGGAAACTTCCTCCGCTTACCAGAAACGAGGAAAGAAGCAACACCTGAAATGCCTTGAGGATACTCTCATTGCCTACCTTGCGCTTGAATGCCGCCGGCTCACGACGAAACATGAGTGAGCTGAGACTCAAGAACAGGGTGAACGTCGTGGTGGTCTTGATACCACCACCGGTTGAACCTGGCGAGGCACCGATGAACATCAAAGCCATCATGAACAGCAACCCCGCTTGGCTGAACGAGCCGATATCCACGGTATTGAACCCTGCCGTACGTGCAGTGGCACTCTGGAAAAAAGAGGCAAGCAGATCCAGCCGTTCCTCCAAGGCAAAAAAGATGGTGCCGCCTGCAAGCAGGATCAGATTCATGGAAAGTACAATCCTGGTATGCATGCTCAGTTTGCTCCACCGCCGGTTGCGAAACACATCGGCAAGCACAAAAAAGCCGCTTCCGCCCAAGATGATCAGAAAAGAAGTGGTGAGATTCAT
>RZYT01000129.1 GCA_009930195.1 Spirochaetia bacterium
GAGTCCCTGATCGGGTGGAAGGAGTTTGAGATGGAAGTGATGCGGGACAAAAGCGACAACGCCATCATCGTCTGCCCCATCGAGAACATCGATCCCATGGGGGTCCATACCGGTGACAGCATCACCATCGCACCCATCCAGACCCTCGACGACAAGCTCTACCAGAAAATGCGCACCGCTTCCATCGCCATCCTCAGGGCAGTCGGAGTCGACTGCGGGGGAAGCAACGTGCAGTTTGCCGTCCACCCGGAAACCGATCGGATGGTGGTCATTGAGATGAACCCCCGCGTCTCGCGCTCCTCAGCCCTGGCCAGCAAGGCCACCGGCTTTCCCATTGCCCGCTGTTCGGCAAAGCTGGCGGTGGGATACACCCTCGATGAGGTGGTCAATGAGATAACCGGCCAGTCGGTCTCCTGCTTCGAACCGGTTCTGGACTACTGTGCGGTAAAGGTACCCCGCTTTGAGTTGGAAAAATTCCCGCTTCCCTTCTCTGCCTTGGGAACACAGATGCGCAGCGTTGGAGAGGCACTTGCCCTGGGAAGAACCGCCCTGGAAGCCCTGAACAAGGGCATCAGGGCATCAGAGAGGAAACTGGAAGGACTTTGCGACCTCATCGAAACAGGCCTCTACACCCAAGAGGATGTTGACCGTTTCCTCAGAAGCGCCCATCCCCTGCGCCTCCTTGCGGCGTATACCACCCTGGTCAGAGAGGGTGCGCAAGCCCTTGGAAGCATCGAAAAGATCACCTGCTTCGATCGCTGGTTCCTCCACCTGCTGGTGGAGCAGATGCACCTTGAGCAGCGCATCCGAACGAACCTTGACTACGACACGCTGCTCGCCGCCAAGAAAGCGGGCATCAGCGACCGACACCTTGGGTTTCTCACAAAACGGGGAAGCGAGGATATCCGCCGCCTGCGCTACGCCTACGAGCTGCATCCGGTCAGCCACCATGTCGATACCTGCAGCGGGGAGTTCGACGCCCTCACCCCCTACCTCTACACCACCTACGGTGAGAAGCAGGAAGCAAAACCGCTGGGCAAGGAGGCGGTGGTCATCCTGGCAAGCGGCCCCAACAGGATAGGACAGGGCCTTGAGTTCGATACCTGCTGCACCCTTGCCTCCCTTGCCTATCGCAAGCTGGGCAGAAAGACCATCATGATCAACAGCAATCCGGAGACCGTCTCCACTGACTTCAACATCAGCGACCGCCTCTATCTGGAAAGCCTCTGTGCCGAGGAGGTGGAAGAGATACTTCGTCTTGAAGGAAGCCGCGATGTGGTGGTCCAACTCGGGGGACAGACTCCCCTGAACCTTGCCCCATCCCTGTCCAAAAGCGGATGTTCCTTGGTGGGTACCTCCCTCTGCGGACTTCTGGATGCAGGCGACCGGGGAAAATTCTCCGCACTCGTGAAACGGCTTGGCCTCCGCCAACCCAAAAACCGCAGTGCCGAATCATTCGAGGAGATACTTCCCCTTGCTCGTGAGGTGGGCTTTCCGGTCCTCATCCGGCCATCCTTCGTTCTGGGAGGAAGAGGGATGTACATCGTCTATGATGAAGCTGGTCTGGCAGAGCTTGGGCATATCGAGGCAAGCAAGGAAGCCCCGGTGCTGGTGGACCAGTTCCTGGAAGATGCATTCGAGTACGACCTGGATGCCGTCTGTGACGGGGAGAGCCTGTACATCGGAGGCATCCTGCAGCACATCGAGGCAGCAGGAATCCACAGCGGGGATTCAGCCGCGGTCTTCCCTCCCTACAAATCCAGCGAGGCACTCCTTGGGCAGATGCAGGAGTGGGCACACAAGCTCGCCCTGGAACTGGGGGTACGGGGTTTGATGAACATCCAGTTTGCCGCAAAGGATGGGCTTCTCTACCTCATCGAGGTCAATCCAAGGGCAAGCAGGACCGTACCTTTCATCTCAAAGACCAGTAATGTCGATCTCATTGAATGCGCTGTGCGCATCTGGGAGGGAGAAGACTTGCTTAGCCAGGGCTTGGTGAAACAGCGCGGCGGCAGGACCATGGGAACCTGCAAGACCGGCTGGGCGGTGAAGGAAGCTGTCTTCAGCTTCGACCGCTTCAGCAATGTCGACCCTGCCTTGGGACCGGAGATGCGCTCAACCGGCGAATCAATCGGGCTGGGGAAAAGCTTCGGGGAGGCGTTTGCAAAGAGCCAGATCAGTGCAGGAAACCGCCTTCCGGTCAAAGGAAAGGTGTTCGTCAGCGTAAACAAGAAAGACAGGACCACCATCCTGCCGGTCGTCCAGAACCTGGTCAAACTTGGGTTCAGCATTGCGGCAACCAAGGGAACGGCGGCCTTCCTCTTTGAGCAGGGTCTGGTGGTTGAGGTGATGCAGAAGGTACATGAAGGCAGGCCGAATGTCACCGACTACCTCAAGGACGGACAGATTGCCCTGGTGATCAACACCCCGATGGGATACCAAGCCCATGCCAGCGATGATGAGATCCGATCCATCGCCATGCGGCTGAAGATACCCTATACAACCACCACCAGTGCAGCTGTCGCAGCAGTGGAAGCAATCGGGTATCTGCAGAAAAAACAGGTCGTGGTCCGCTCGCTCAGCAGCTAGGGGCAATTGCCTTTTGAGTGCCCATCGTATAGTATTGGATTACTTTACAAAGGGGACTGAGTATGTCTGAAGAAGTATTTTCCCAACGAACGACCACTTGTGGTGCCCTGACCAAGGCTGACAACGGCAAGACTGTTGTGCTCAACGGTTGGGTGCATCGTGACCGAAATCATGGAGCCCTCCATTTCATCAATCTGCGCGACCGCTATGGGATTACCCAGGTGGTGGTCGATGACGACGCCAGCGAAGAGCTGCAGGCAGTCGCAAAAGAGTTGCACCTCGAATACTGCATCAGTGTCACCGGTGTGGTACGGGTCAGACCCGACTCCATGGTCAATCCGGAAATGAGCACCGGCGAGATTGAGGTCAAGGCTGAGAAGATTGAGATCCTCAGCAAGTGCGCTCCGCTTCCGTTCCAGATAGACGATGGGAAAGAGACCCGCGAGGACCTTAGGCTGAAGTACCGTTATCTTGACCTGCGCAGCCAGGGGATGCAAAAGCGCTTGAAACTGCGCCATGACTTCATCCTCTCCTGCCGCAAGTACCTCGCTTCGCGGGATTTCTATGAGATCGAGACCCCGACCATGATCAAGAGCACCCCCGAGGGCGCTCGTGACTTCTTGGTTCCCAGCCGCATCTATCCCGGAAAGTTCTATGCCCTTCCCCAGAGCCCCCAGCTCTTCAAGCAGATCCTGATGGTCGGCGGAATGGACAAGTACTTCCAGATCGCACGCTGTTACCGCGATGAGGACGCTCGCGGAGACCGCCAGCTTGAGTTCACCCAGCTTGACCTGGAGATGAGCTTCGTCAAGCGTGACGATGTGCTCTCCCTCATGGAAGAGCTCTTCGGCCATGTCTTCAAGGAAGTCATGGACTATGAACTGCCCGTTCACTTCCGCAGGCTCAGCTACACTGAGGCTTTGAACACCTATGGTTGCGACAAGCCCGATCTGCGTTTCGACCTCCCCCTCACCGATCTGAACGAGCTGGCTCAGAAGAGCAGCTTCGCCACCTTCGGCGAGATTGTCGCCAACGGTGGTTTCGTCAAGGCAGTGGTCGCCCCAAAAACCGAGGGTGTGGACTTCTCCAGAAAGTACATCACCGAACTTGAGGATGCAGCCAAGATCTACGGCGCCGCAGGGCTTGCCTGGATCAAGGTGGGGGCTGACAAGGCGCTCTCCGGCGGGGTGAGCAAGTTCTTTGCAGGCCTCGAGGATGAGTTGCTCAGCCGTGTTGGTGCCAACGAAGGCGACATGATCCTTTTTGTGGCTCACCAGAACTGGAAGAAGTGCTGTGCAAGCCTCAGCGCCGTTCGTTCCAAGCTTGGCAAGGACCTGAACCTGATCCGCAAGAGCTTCGAGTTCTGCTGGATCATCGACTTCCCGCTCTTTGAGTACAACGAGAGCGAAGGCCATTGGGAAGCTGCACACCACATGTTCAGCATGCCCCAGGTGGAGTATCTGGATACCCTCGAGTCCGACCCGGGCAGTGTGAAGGGCGATCTGTACGACCTGGTGCTCAACGGCTACGAGGTTGCCTCAGGTTCCATCAGAATCCATGATGTGGAATTGCAGAAGCGGATTTTCCGCATCTGCAACTTCGATGATGAGACTGCAGAAGAGCGCTTCGGCTTCCTGCTCAACGCCTTCCGCTTCTCACCACCCCCGCACGGAGGCATCGCACCGGGTGTCGACCGCATGGTGATGATCATGAGCGAGCAGACTTCCATCCACGAGGTCATCGCGTTCCCGAAAAACACTGCGGCTGTCAGCCCGATGGATGACTCTCCCTCCGAGGTCGACCAGCAGCAGCTTGATGACCTGCATCTGATCATCAACTACCCAAAACCCAAGGAGTGAGACAGTCCTGTCCGTTTCTTGACAAACAGTTGGGGCTATTCTAGTGTGAAGGGACATCCAAGGGAGCACTACCTTTGGGTGTCCTTCTTTTGGGAAAGGACCCGCTCATGGCAAAAAATTTGGCACTCTTGGTTTCTCGGATCAACATATTCAACAACATTGCCTTGGCGATCAGCAAGATCTCCATTGGTTTTGTCGCGCACTCCAATGCACTGCTCAACGATGGCATAAACAACGCCGGGGATGTGGTGAGCTCGGTCATCGCCATGATCGGCATCTCCGCGGCTTCCAAGGATTCGGATGACCAGCACCCGTATGGGCATGAGCGGCTCGAGTGCGTGGCCGCCATCCTGCTCTCGGGCATCATCATGGTGGTCGGACTGGGCCTGTTGGTGGATGGGATTGCCGGTATCATCAGAAAGAGCTATCTGGATCAGCAAATGCCGGGGTATCTTGCCGTGGTTGCCGCCGTGGCTTCGATCATCATCAAGGAAATCATGTTTCTCTACACCCGCTCTGCTGCAAAAAAGACAGACTCTTCAGCACTGCTTGCCTCGGCTTGGGATTCGCAAAGCGATGTCCTGGCCACCACAGGTGGTCTTGTGGGCATCATCGCCGCCCGGATGGGCTATCCCATCGCCGATTCGATCGCAGCCATCATCATTGCCATTTTCATCTTCCGTGTCGGTATTGAGATCTTCAAGGACGGTGTGTTCAAGATGGTCGACCAGGCATGTCCGGAAGAGATAGTGAAGCAGATCAATCAGGTCATTCTCGATCAGGAGGGCGTGGAAGGTGTAGATGTTTTGCGTACCCGCAAGTTTGGCTCCCGTGCCTATGTGGATGTGGAAATCAGTGCAGACGGAAGCCAGTCATTGGTGGATGCTCACTCCATAGCCGAGCGGGTGCATCATGCCATCGAAACCAGCTTTCCCCAGGTCAAGCACTGCATGGTCCACGTCAATCCCAAGAGGAAATGATTCCCCGTTCCTCCGAAACCTATGCTATCCTTCATGCCATAAGGAATGAGTTCGCACCATAATGGAAACCCTGCTTCGCATACAGATACTCACCATCTGCCTCTTGTTGCTTGGATTTGCCTATGCGGCAACATCCAAAAAAGCATTGCTTGGGAACTTGGGAAATTCACGGGTGCTGTACATCTACCATTGGTTCATTTTCAGTACTGCCGTCATATTGCTGACCGACCTGCTCGCTTGGATGCTTGATGGGGTTCCGGGCAAGGGCCTCCACGTCTTGCTTCTGGTCAACCACACGATCTACTACGCCTTTCATACGTTGCCCACTACCTGTTACATTCTCTATGCTGATTTGCTGTTGCATGAAGACCCAAAGCGATTGCGGCGTTGGCAAATCCCTCTCACCGTCTTGGTACTGGCAATTGCTTTCCTTTCCCTTGCCTCCCCCTTCACCGGCTGGTTCTTCACCCTGGATGCACAGAATGTGTATAGGCGCGGCTCACTCTTTATGTTGTTTTCCGGAATACAGTTGCTTCTGTTGCTCAGCGCGCTTCTTCCCTTGTTTGGCAGTTCAAGACGAGGGAAGCCCAGAATTTACTGGACTCTGGTCTTTTTTCCTTTCATCGGCTTCATCGGAGGCTTGCTCCAGTCACTTTTCTATGGCTTGGTCCTCATCTGGCCGGTGACCACCGTCTTCCTGGTTGCCGCCGCCCTGAACATCCAAAAGGAACAGATCGGCATCGACCACCTCACCGGCATCTCCAACCGCTTGTGGTTTGATGAGGTGCTGCAACGAGCACTTCGTTCTGTTCCCACCCAGAGGACCTTTGCATGCATCATGATGGACTTGGATGGATTCAAGCAGATCAATGACACGCTCGGGCATGATG
>RZYT01000505.1 GCA_009930195.1 Spirochaetia bacterium
CCATAACGCTGTGCGATGTGAACGAGGCGCTTCCCAGCCTCACGATCGCCATCGACCGCAAGGCGGCTGTCAAGCGCTACGCCGGGTGCACCATCAGCGCCCTCAGCCTGGATTGCGCGGCCGGCGATTATGTAAAGGGCAGCATAGACATCAAGGGGACCACCGAGGAGAGCGGGACTATCAATGCTGCTCTGAAGGGCTTTTCCATCCCCTCCTACCGGTGCACCAACGCCACCTTCACCGTAAACGGCGCAACGTTCGACATCACCAGCGCATCGCTGAAGATCGACAACGCGCTGGAGAGCGCGCCAAGAACCTATGCCTCGGGCTTGTATGCAGGTCAGCCCCAGCATGGCAAACGCAGCGTCACCATCAATTTCGAGATCCCCTACAGCACCGAGGTGGAATCGCTGAAAAGTGGATACCTCACCAGCGAGGAGAATGCGTCGGTTGAGCTGACCTTCTCATCCCCTGCCGCAGGACACAGCATCACCATCACCCTTTCTCATGTGGCCATCGGCGAGGTAAGTGCAAACGTCGGTGGGACGGGCATCCTGAGTGCGAGCATCTCAGGTGAGGCACTCAGCGTGGGCTCCGATGAGCCCATCACCATCGTGATCAACGACAAGATATCGACACCTTACGGAGGATAACAGACATGTTCATCAAGACAAGACATTATGAGGCGTGCATACAGAAGGTACGCATCGAAGTGGGAACACTGGTGGGACTTGAGGCAGATGATGAGGCATACATCGTGCTCAAGGAGCTGCCCACCTTGGAGATGCTCAAATTGAAGGAAGCCTCCGAGAAGGGAGAAAACGAGACGCTCACGTTGCTTCGCGACCTGCTTCCATCGATCCTGGTGGACCACAACTTCTACGAGGATGCGGATGCCAAGAAAAAGATGGACAACCGCGAAGTTGCCTCCTTGGTATTCGAGTCGCTGGACCTGACGGTGAAAGTCGTCAACGAATACACCCATGCCGCTTTTTTTTCCCGTGCGGACGCGAGCGGGGCCAGATCGCGTCGCTGTGCGCAGAGGTCTTCAACGGAAGGCGCAGCGCCGAGCTCTACGCCGAGTACGGCCACTGGCTCTTCTACATAACCGATATCTACCTGCCCTGCTGCGATTCTGAGAGCGGGGACTTCAGGCACTTGCCGTTCGCAGGGAGCCTGATGGACCAGCCGTACATGAGCATGCAGATCCTCAAGCTGATCCAGCTCAACTACCGCAGGCATCTGCATGAGCAGGCTAAGAAAATGACACAGAAACAC
>RZYT01000506.1 GCA_009930195.1 Spirochaetia bacterium
TCGTTGCGCTCCTATCTCTATACCTGCACCCGCAACAAGGCGATCGACTACTTGCGCAATGCAGGGAACAACCATGAACGCCTCGATGATTACCTGAACCGCACGGAGCTCGACACGTATGTGGACAACCTGCTGGTATACAGAACGGAAGAACACGACTACCGCGTCATGCTGGGCGAGATCCGCTCGGCAATCTCCATCCTTCCCCTGAAAACCAAACGGGTATTCCTGATGAGCCGCATGGAGAGCATGAGCAACAAGGAGATCGCTTCCTCGTTGGGTGTGAGCGTCAAGGCCATCGAGAAACACATGACAAAAGCGATCGCCATCATCAGGGATCATCTCCATAAAAGAATGGAGATCTCTGTCACCATTTTTCTTTTTTTACTCAATCTCGCATTTTTCGGGTAGGGTTGTCGCCCTCTTTTTCGTATAATAGATATGGAAGCATCGATTAAAGAAATAATCATCCGCTATCTGGAGGGAAAGGCCACGCCCGCCGAGAAGCAGGACCTGTTGACCTGGATGCAGGAATCGAAGGAGCATGAAAGCATGTTTCTCGTATATTACGATATTTGGTCGATGTCACAGCAACTCGCCTTCGACTCGCGGGCTGCACTGAAAAAGGTGATCGCTCCCAAACCCGACAACAACAGGCGGATTATCTATTGGTCGGTCTCCATTGCTGCTTCTATCGCCATCCTCATCGGCTTTGGATGGATGAGCAAGATGAACCGCACTGCGACACCCAACATCCGTCAGGTGGCACAACAGTCCACCAGTGATGCCGAACCGACGGGCGACGACATCCGGCTCATCCTGTCGGATGAGAAGCAGGTGACCGTGCAAAACAGAAAGGAGACAACCATCAGCTACCGCAACAGTGAGATAAAGATCGATGAAGATCAGACCGTCCCCAAAAATGAGGCGAATGCGTTCAATCAACTCATCACACCACATGGCAAACGGGGTACACTGGAGCTGGAAGATGGCACGAAAATATGGCTCAATGCCGGGTCGAGACTCATCTACCCGTCTCATTTCGATGGCAAAGCGCGGGAGGTGTTTGTGGATGGTGAAATCTATCTCGAGGTGACACCCGACAAGCATCGCCCTTTCATTGTAAAAACTGACCGGATCAATGTGCAGGTGCTCGGCACCAAATTTGCCATCTCAGCCTATAAGAATGAAAAACAATCGCATGTGGTACTTACCTCTGGTACCGTAAACGTGTATGCCGAGCATAACAAGAAGGAGAAATACAGGCTGGCTCCCAA
>RZYT01000130.1 GCA_009930195.1 Spirochaetia bacterium
CTTGCTCTTCAGCCGCTTCATCCCCATAGCCAATATGGGACTGCTCTTTTCCATCGGCATGATCAGCGCAGCACTCAGTGCCTTGCTGCTGCTCGGTGCAATCAAAGTGCACTACAGCTCACTCATCACCAGGAGGAAACCATGAAACGACTATCCACCATCCTTATGTTGCTCACCTTGGCATCCAGCTTGCTCTGGGCAGATCTGACGGCTACCCAAATCATGGCCAAGGTCATGGATGTACAGAGCTCCACCTCCTCCGCCCTCGACCTGAGGCTCACCCTCATTGAGCCGGACGGCCAGTTGCGCGAACGCAGGATCCAGACCTTGAGCCAGACCAAGGATGGCCAGACCTCGACCCTGACGGTGTTCCTCTCCCCGGAAAATGTGCGCAATACGCGCTTTCTCTCCGTTGAGCGGGAGGACGGCACAAATGAGATGTGGATCTACCTTCCCGCCTTGAAGCGGAGCAGACGGATCGGAACTTCGGAAGAAGGGGGCTCCTTCATGGGAAGCGACTTCTCATATGCGGACATGGCTTCCACAACGTATGATGACGACCAGGCCCAGCATCTCATGCTGGAGGAGGATGCGACACAGTATGTCATCCAATCTGTCCCCTATGAGAAAACGACCTATGGCAAGACGGTATCCCACGTGGACAAGACAACCTTCCTTCCCCTGCAGGTGAAGTTCTTTGATTTGGACGGAACGACACTGGTGAAGACTTTGGTCACCGACCAAACCGCTGTGGCCAACGGGAAACCCATTGCCAAGGTCCTTACGATGACCACGGAAAGCAGCGGACATGCAACCCGACTGGAGATGGTGCAGACTCGCTTCGATATTCCGCTGAACAGCGCGTACTTCACCCTGAAATTCTTGGAAACCGGGAGGCTCTGATGAAACGCATACTCATAACACTTCTGCTTGTCCTTATACTGCTGCCTCTGTACAGTTTCGATTTCTTTGCCGAGCAGGCCAGCCGAACCCTTTCGTTCGGGCTCGAATCAGGATTCGGCCTCTACCTGGACAAGCAGTTCCAGCAACAGACAGACCTCTCCTTCATCGGGGAGTACAACGAGGAGCGCTACCGCGCACTGGCCTCCCTCTCCTACGACTCGGCAAGCAATAGCTTGGAACCGGGAGAACTGTCCCTTTCCCTGTTCTTCGGTCAGCATTCCCTCAAGGCGGGAGTGTTCACCCATCCCTGGGGGAGTGCCTCGGTAAGCCATGTCGTTGACGTGCTGCAAGGCAGGGATCTCAGACGGGGGTTGGTA
The DNA here is from genome assembly GCA_009930195.1 of Spirochaetia bacterium. GTDB lineage: Bacteria > Spirochaetota > Spirochaetia > Sphaerochaetales > Sphaerochaetaceae > Sphaerochaeta. Next base: position 1,281 of record RZYT01000130.1, read on the forward strand.
GATGACTTGGAGAAGATGAAAAGGCCGACCTTTCTGGTCCTCTTCACCACGTATGGGGATGCCGGCTCGCTCGAGCTGGTGGCAAAACCGGGGTTTACCCCCTCGTATCTTCCCACCGAGGGGCGGTACAGCCTTGTCCCAACTGCCTTCTCAACTGCTTCCTTTACGGAGATGGATACCCATGCACTCTCAGCATACGAGGTGGGCAGCCGCTATCGCATCTCAAAGGGTAAGCTGGATGCAGGACTGCTCTACTACAATGGGCACTATCCTGACCCGGGATTTTCGATCACAAGCTTGGCCCCACTCTCCATAAACCTGCTCTACACCCGCTACCAGCTTTTCGGTCTGGAATCCAGTCTCTTTTTTGAGCCCTTCACGTTGGCCTTTGAAGGAGGCTTCTTTCTCAGTGAAGACAGCAAGGGAACTGACAGCGCTCTCTTCAACAACAAGATGGCCTACCTTGCAGAGCTCTCCTATACACACCCTACCACTTCGGCTTTCCTCGCCCTTGCCTATCAAGGAAGGTATGTGTTCGACTTCAGCACCAATGCTTCTGATATCGATTTTCTCGCCTCCTACGATGGCAAGGCGTATGAGAATACCCTCATCTTCGTGGTGGAACAGCCTCTGCTGCAGCAGACGCTGACAATCCGAGGGGCTTTGACTTATCAGATGGAGAGTGAAGGACACGCACTTCTGCTTGGGCTCTCCTATGCTCTGCAGGACAATCTCCAGGTGTTTGGGAAAGCAACCTTCTACGGCGCATTGGGTGACAAGAGCAGCTTGTACAAGAGTTGGGACGAAAATGATGGCTGTACGGTAGGCATGCAAGCTTGGTTCTAGCAGCAAGTGTATGGTAGGATTGGCAGGGAGGGACTCTATGCTGATCCTATCCGACTTCCTGCTCTTCCTCACCACAGCCTTGGTGGTTTCCATCACCTGTCTGTGCATCCTCTTGCGGGTCCGGATGAACGATGCTTACACCGGTTCCTTCCTGACCGTTCTCACCCCGCTGAGCCTGCAGGTCTGTCTGACCTTGTTGGCCACGTACCTGGGCAGGGTGCTGGATGAACCGACGCTCCAATCAAAATCGTATGAGGTGTTCGCCCTGGGAGCCACACTGCTCTCCATCCTTTTGACCACCTTGCTTCTGCTGTTGCTCAGCAGATATCTGATCAGGCTGATCAAGGCGAGCGACGAACAGAAACATCTGGGCAATCGCATCCTCTCCCTCCTGATCCTTCTCTTTTTCCTACTCAGTTTGTGGATTGTCTTTGCAAAAAGTGGTGGCGATTGGGTCAAAGCCCTCGATGATACCATCCGCTACCACTTTTTCAGTGCAAGCATGTTTCTGGTCATCCATGGGATCCTCGGCTGCATCTATGCAAAACGCGCAACCACCTGGGAGGAAGAGCGGCTGTTGAAGGGAATCTGCTACACCTTTCTGCCGTTGTTCTTTCTCTTTCCCTTGGATCTGTTGTTCTTCAGGAAGGTTGCGTTCAAGCTTGTCTATCTGAGCTTTGCCGTGCTTTCGGTTTATCTCTACTACTTCATCAGCCGACGGTACTTCCTTACCTATGAGAAGGCAGGAAAACTTACCGTCGCAAAGGCAAAGCAACTGGGAATCTCAGACCGCGAGCGGGAGATCATCACCCTCCTGGTGGAAGGGCTGAGCAATCAGGAGATTGCGAAAAAACTCTTCATCTCCCCCAATACCGTGAAGACCCATATCAAGAACATCTATGCCAAACTGGGCGTCAACAACCGTCTTCAGCTATTCTCCCTGATCAACAACTAGGAGTTGCACTGCTTGCAAGTCCCGGTCAGGAAAAAGGTGTGGTCGGTGATGGTGAACCCCCATTTCTGTTCCCAGGAACGCATTTGCTCGTCGTAGCCACAACTTCCAAGGTCAATGAAGCAGTGGCACTTCTCACAGTGAAACCAGTGGTGGTGGGTACCGGTTTCCGTTCCCCGATAGCTGTAATACCGCTCAGTCCCATGCTCTGAGCAGTGAAGAATGAAGGATTGGGCCATCCCCATCTCCTCGAGGTAGTGCAAATTCCGGTAGACAGTTGCCTGGTCGTAAGCAAGCGAAGGTTCTTTGGCAAGCATCATTGCCGTCACCGGCTGGGTGCTGACCTTGAGCGCCTCCAAAATGGCTTTTCGTGCCTTGGTCATGTGCTCCTCCTCATCCTGATAAGATGTCCAGCGGATCTACCGAGGAAAAAGGCTCCTGCAATAACCACGACCATTGCTCCTACGGGAAGATCGAGCATCCAGCCTGCGGCAAGCCCGGCGAACGAGAAAAGGAGGGCAAACAGCGTGGAACCAATCATCAGGGAGACCAGATTCCGGGCCCCAAAACCTGCTGTCCCTGCCGGAAGGGTGAGCATGGCGATGACCATGACAATACCTACAAAGGTCTGCAGCAGCACTACTGCCACGGCAGTAATGGCAAGAATCACCAAGAAGACCAAACGCGTGGGGATACCCCGGACCTGGCTGAACTCCTCATCGAAGCTTGTTGCCTCTATCTGGGGATAAAAGTACCAGGCAAGCAGGATGACGATGATGTCGAGGACCAGAAGCAATACAAGATCCTGGGTGGAGATCAGCAGGATATTGCCGAACAGATAACTGGAGGGGTCGGTGTAGCCCGGCGTCTTGGCCATGAAGAGCACCCCGATGCTCATCCCTATCGCCCAGATGGCCTGGATGACTGTATCCTCACGCTGCTTTGACTTCAATGAGACTGTGCCGATGATCAAGGCGGAGAGCAGGGCAAATACAATGGCTCCTACCATGGGACTGAGGTTGGGAACCTTGCCTGTGGCGGAGAGATAGAGCGAGATCCCGATACCGCCAAGCACTGCATGGCTGATGGCTCCGGCAAGGCCGGCGATCCGTTTGACGGTGACCACCGACCCCAGGACACCGAAGAGGACCGAAGAAAGCACCCCTGCGAAGAACGCATTGCGTACGAATGGGAAGTCTGGACTGAACAGGGCCTCGAAAAAACTGAGCAGTTCACTCATTGTCAGCCTCCCTGGGATACTGGCACTGGTCTGCAGGGATCTCAATGTCGTGCAGGACCCGCTTGCTGCCATCCCCTTCCACATCCTGCAGCATATGCTGGACCACGGTGCGTCCTACCTTGCCCTCCTTGTGGGCATCAATGCAGAAGACCCGGTCGGTGAGGGAAGAGACCATGCGCATGTCGTGCGTTACGATGAGAATGGTGGTGTTTCCTTTGAGTTTCCCAAGGGTGGCATAGAGACGCACCTCACTCTCCTTGTCCATGTTTGCCACCGGTTCGTCCAGGATGAGGAGACCCGGCTTGGAGGCAAGGGCACGGGCAACCAACACACGCCTGCGCTGCCCCCCACTCAAATCACTGTAGGGACGTTCGGCAAGAGCGGCAAGCTCAACCTGACCCAGCGCTTCAAGAGCCATCTCCCTGAGCCTTTCCTTGGGTTGCCTGCCACGCGCTTCCACCATTCCCATTTTCACCACCTCCAGGACCGAAATGGGGAAGCTGGGATCGTAGGACGCATGCTGCGGCACGTACCCGATCTGGACACGGGCTTTGCTGGGATTCTGCCCCAAGAGCTCGATGGTCCCCGATTTGGGTTGCTCAAGGCCAAGGATGAGCTTCAAAAGCGTGGTCTTGCCTGAACCATTGGGGCCTACAAGGGCGATGAACTCACCCTCGTGGACGTGAAAACTCACATCTTCCAGTACCGTCAGATGCGGATAGGAAAACGAGACCTCATGGAAATGGAGAACAATAGGAACGCTCATCGCTGCTGTCCCTCACTGACGTTCGCCAACGTCTCTCCCATCAGGCGGATATTCTCCAGCCAATCGTAGGCAAGCGGATCGAGGGCGAGAACCTCGGCTCCTATGGCCTGTGCCACGGTCTGGGCGCTGGCTGCAGGGAATTGTTTCTGCACGAAGATTGCCTGGGCGTTCTCTGCCTTGGCTTTAGCGATCAGGAGGGAGAGATCGCGTGCAGTAGGTTCCTTCCCTCCGGTCTCAACTGCTTCCTGCATCAGGCCGAACGAGTCGAGGAAGTAGCCGAAGGAGGGATGATACACGAAGACGGTGCTCCCGGAGAGCGGAGCAAGTTTTTTCTGCATATCGGCAAAGAGTGCATCGATTTCAGAAAGCAGGGTCGCGGTGTTTGCTTCTATCATCTGATGATGCTCCTCGTCGAGCACGGCCAAGAGCGCCTTTTGGGTATTGGTTGCCAGGACCTTGGCCTGGGACCAGCCAAGCCAGGTATGCCGGTCGATATTCAAATCATGCTCATCGTGCTCCTCATGAGCCGCTTCCTCTTCATGGTCATGCGCTTCCAGCGTGCGCAAGGTCATCCCTTGCGTTCCGTCGACTACGAGCAGATTGGGATACAGCGCCTGGATCTTGTCCTCGAGGGCATGCTCGAAGTCGGTTCCGCTGAGAATCCATACATCCGCCTTTGCCAAGCGAGCCATTTGTGAGGGGGATGGTTCGTAGGAGTGGGGATTCTGCCCCTCCCCCACCAAGGTGAGTGCATCCACCAGGGATGGGGCGATCCTATCCACAAAATAGGCCTGGGGAAGAATGCTCACGGCCACAACGGGCAAGGTGTCATCGGGTGCTTGCTCACGAGTCCCCGTTGAGAACACAAGGGCGGGAACAAGAAGCAATATATACAAAAGAGTGGGAAAATGCTTGTTCATGGTACCTCCTGGTACGTACTTCAAGATACTGAAGTCAGCACTATTTTGCAAGTCATTCGCAAATTTTTCCCACTCCCTGTACATCACGCTTTGAATATGGTTCAATGCAGCCATGCAGTATGCACACAACGAGAACAAGCCTGTGATTGGTGAGGGATGCTGGATTGCCCCATCCGCCGACCTCATCGGAAGCGTGACACTCAAAGAGGGCTCCTCAGTCTGGTTTCATGCGACCCTCAGGGCCGATGTGGGCTCGATTGAGATCGGAAAGCAGACCAACATCCAGGACAATGCCGTGTTG
>RZYT01000131.1 GCA_009930195.1 Spirochaetia bacterium
GAGAAGGAGAAGGAGAAGGAGAAGGAGAAGGAGAAGGAGCATTGCTCGACCCATTAGGTACCCTGTGGGTACCCATTGGGTCACCCATCTTCAGCTTAAGGTAATCCTCTTTGGAGATTGCCTTAATTCCCCGTGATACCAGTTCTTCATACGCTTCCCTGTTATATCTCTTGAGACTGGAGAATCGAGCCTCGTCTTCTCTCTGCTGTGCGCCGGATGCCCAAGGATTATGTTCTTCCCAGTCATGGATTTTGTACCCATTCCCATCTTCAAGTGGATCAATGAGTCTTAAATCCTCCAAAACCGAGGCGAACTTCCCATCTTCTCCATGCCACCTAGATGCGATTTCTATATCCTCCCTATCGGTACCCAGTAGGTACCCATTGGGTCGGCACTGGGCTACCCATTGCCATAGGATCAGGAGGGATTTAACACCCTCAAGTCCTGTCCGTCTCTCAAGCTTGACAATCTTAGGGTGGTCCCAGAATCCAATGACTAACCTGATGTCGCTGTTCATTCTCGCATCCCACCTATCATGGGGAGGAGGGGAATCATACCCCTCCCCTAAATTGTTTTGACCTATACGTTCCCATTCGTGTCAGACGGGAAGAGTCCTTCCTCACGAATGGACTTCGGTTCAGATGCTGACCCGTCCTTCTTCAGCTTTTCCTTCAGACCGTTGAGCTTTCTCTTTGCGTCCAGTGCGTGGGTGGATTCCTCCTCCTGTGGAGGTGTGACGTAGTCTGACCACTTCGACTGTCCGTCGCTGATGCTCTGGTAGATCCCCCTGAGTTCCTGTAGCTCAGACGGTTGGATCTGGGCAAGGTCGTGTCCGAGATATTCCTTCAGGTCGTTCGGCATGATGCCGATCTTGGCAAAGGCGTCGTTGAGCTTTTTCCTTGCACTGTCCGGGTCGGTCCTATCTTTCTTCTGCAAGGTCTCCCTCGCACGTTTCAGTGCCTCCGCTATAAGGTCTTGTGGAATCAGCCTGAGAACGTCGTTCCTCATAGCCTTGGAGACAGCAGAACCCTGTTTGTTTGCGATCTCGTCCTCAGTGGCCTTTAACAGGAAAACTTTTTCCCCTCTGGAATTGATCCTCTCTGAGAGAACTTCTCTTCCATCCGCTCTCTTCCTCTCGACGGTCTTCTCGATCTGAACAGAGGACGAGAACGAAGCGTTCGTCTCGTAGTCTGTAACAGTTACCGTTATACGTCTGACGGTCTCATCGTCGTAGACAACCTGCTGGGTCACGTCCATGTTGCCCCAGTTCCTTACGCACTCCTCGGCAAAACGGATAGACGGGCCAATGATGCTGCTCCCACCGATGGGTTTAGCGTACTCGACAAGCTCTGCGAATCCCGGTCTGTCGCACGACCTGAGAATATTGACCCTAGCCTGATCAAAGTTACGTGGCCTTTGCATTGCCATGATGTACGCACTCTGTATCCGTGCCTTCGCCTGTTCCGCTGAAGCGACAGCAGACGGATCTGCGTAAGTGATACTGCTCGGCATATTCTGGACCATCGCAATTTCATTACTCATAGTTTTTCTCCTCCTTCAGGAACGTCGGGGTGAGCTTCTGGTATTCCTTACCCACCCTCACAAACTTGCCCATCTCCTCCTCAAGCTCCGGGTGTGACTGCTGGAACCTCTTGTGGTCAAACGTTACTCTCCCGTTAACAGTGGTCAGTCGCATCCTTACCCCTGCCCCCTCGACTATCGTGGCATTATGCATAGCCATGAGATTTTTGATCCTTTCCTCGGCCTCCTTCTTCAGCATCTCGGTCTCATCAAGGAGTGACTTCGCCTCCCTGTATTCCCGGACTGCTCTCTCCCAAGGATCACTGTCAAGGAGGAGAAAATTTTCATCCCCACCTACAGGGTCAAGGTCAATATTGGTCATACCCTTCCCACTCTCAGGCTGGACTCCGGCCTGAACCAAGTTCCAGAATTCCTCACCCTTACTGATGATCATCTCTATTAACTCGTCATCCCGGTTCAATTCGAACCACACTAATTCCCAAAGCTCTGCGTTGAAGATGGCGAATGCCCCCCACTCCCTGCCTGACACGGCAAGGTAGTGCTGAAGCTGTATCTGGTAGTAGTCCGGTACACCTTCTCGCTTTATCTTCCCGAAGGTCTTGAGTCCGGGGCACTTGATCTCCAGTATTCCGGGGCCTCGACCGGGAACCCCTACAATGAGACGGTCAATATTGCCAAGCATCCACGGGTGTTCCGGGTGCTGGAGTATCTGGTTCACACGTCGGACCTTGTACCCTGACTGATCCATGAATTCCCTTGAGATTAAGTCCTCAAGGGCCTTTCCTCTTTTCATGGCAGGGGACTCAGGTGTGGGAGTACCGATACCCATTTTGTCTTCCCAGAGTTCAAGAGGAGTTGAGAAAGGATGGTCATCTCCCAGAAGGATCACAGGAGAATCGGAACCACCGATCCCCCTGCGCCTCTCATCAAGCCATTGCTCGTGTGTTATTCCCTCTGTCTTGATCAAGCCCCCTCACCTACCCCTTGGAGGAAGTCAGCAAAGTCATCTGCCCTTTCCATCAGCTCGGTGTAAAGAGGATGCCTCGCACACCTCTCGTCTGAAGGGTGGTCGCAACCATAGGGGCATTCACTTTCATCCGGCTCCAGAGCAACCCCTGTAAGGTCAGTGTTTCCGGGGACTGTGACCCTCCACGGGCACGAATCGCAGAAGACGCTTCCTATTTGCTCGTCATACTCCTCCATAATCAACAGCCCTGTAACTTCCATAGCGCACCTCCTAAAATTCTGAGACCAGTAATCCCAGAACAAGCCCTGTCAGGAATGAGAGACTCAGCATAAATCCAAGCGCACCTTCACTGATTCTCATCCAGTGGCCTCGCATACCGTGTCATCCTGTCGAAAAGGAAGTCCACTGATACACCGTAGATATCAGCAAAGGACCGCATCATGTCGAGTCCGTTCTTTGAACTGCCGACCGGGTCTCTGCCGTGTTCTACCCTCGACACCCATGCATTGCTTACCCCCAATTTATCAGCGATCTCTCTCTGCCTGTATCCCGATCTCACCCTCATAGTCGCAAGTCGTGTAGGCTTTGTATCACTAAGTCCATATGTCCTAGGTGGTGATGCCCTCTTAGCTTTTTTAACCTTGGGTTTTTCCGTGACACGCACAGGTCGTGTGTCCTGTACCCAACCGATATCATCACCAAATACAACCCTTCCAAGCCAGTCAAAGAACTGCATTATCATCCTCCTCCTCGTCTTCCTCATCCCATTCCCTGTTGTCGATCCGAGCACCCTCGTCGAGAAAAATCTCAAGATCGTCCATTCTTTTCATCCTCCCTGTATGACAGATATATTCCCCATAGCAGGAACACTACCAGTAGTGGCAATGCATACGCCAGATTCACATAGTCAATCATGCCAGTGCCTCTCCGACTGCAAACCTTATCCCCTTGCGGCACTCGTCAAGATATCGTTCAGTACCAAGCCTCGGTATTTCCAGTACCGTAACAGGGAGTTGGAATGCTAATGCCCCAACAGTCATGGCAAGCCTGATCCATCGATTCCTCCTGAGATACCAGCGTCTCATGCTATCTCCTCCTCCTCAAAGAAAAAGGTGGAGGACTTTCATCCACCACCTGCAATAAGGGCCGCTAACCACACCGGACTGAGCCAGCTTCATGAATGTCTCGCAACTCATCGAACAACCCCCTCACAAATTTACAATACTTGTCGTACCCGTCTGGATCGTCCTTCGAAAACTCGATATCGGAAGGGTGGAGGAACCGCTCCTCCACCACCCATCTGCTTGCCATCACCACACCGAACCCTTCCTTTCTGGACATAGCCTTGAAGCCCATACCCTACACAACCCCTCCCCACCCGGCATCGGATCTTTCACAAGAGTGTGTGTGATTGTGCGGAAAGTTCCCTATGCCTTGTGAGGAGGGGTATTCTTGGACCTCTATATAATTGTCAAGCTCCTCCCTGCGGTCCGTGTGGACTTCCACCGTTGATATCTGGCGCAGGGCATTGCGCATGACATGTACAAATATACGCCATGGTTGTGCCATTTGTCAATGGTTCATGGTATTTTTTGTGCCATAAAATATAATATTTTTCTTGCCTAGGTTTATCATCTCATCCCTCTTTTATTTGTAGTGCTATCTCTGCTTATTGATATACCCCTCGATGGTTTTCAAACTGCTCCCAACCCAGTACCCTCTGCCCCACAACGCAAGGGCAAGCCGTGACCCCTCGCACAGGTCCACGTTATCCAACTTTTTCATCATCTGATTTTTGAGTTCCTGTGTCGGGAGGATATTATCCCCATCCCTCCCTGCCGTCATGCACCGAACAACGATCTGATAAAAATCATCTGACCCATACCACCCATGCTTATACGCATAGATGATTACTGCTTTTTCGTCATCCGTGAATTCCGACAGCAACGCAGGGAGTCTACCCCTGATCATCTCTGCGGCCTCTGATACGAGGTACCCTGCCAACGTCGTGACAGGGTACTCAGGGAAATCCCTCAACACTTCCATTGTTTCTTCAGTCAGTCTCACTGACAGTTTTTCTATTGCCATCTTTGTATACCTCCTTAAAATATCTGGTCACTATGTCCCGTCGGAAATGCAATCCGTAAGGGTGATCATCGATCATCCCGGCAATGAACTGCACAAACTTCTCCACGTCCCTGATGTCCACGAAATCCACACCACCGCATGAAGCTATAAAGAACCTGATGTATGCTCTCATTGCCAGTGCTTCCTTACCGTCCCGTGCAATGAAGGTTCCCTGACCCTGTCTCCCTGCGTACCGGACAGGGGTTTCCTCATTATTGCGCCCCGGACACTCAACGTATGACCGGAGAATCTCCTCCAGTCTCCTGTTACGGTCCTCTAAAACATCGTCCCAACTCATAATTCCATCCCCTTTGTGTGAGTGGTAGAATCTAACTGAGCTATGCCACTCATGAGCATACTCCTCCTTTCTGCCTAGAGGGACCGTCACTGAGTATTCGGGGACGGTCTCTCGCCCTTTTTATAACCATGTCGGTTCATGTTCCCCATCACGCTGAATCCCTTTTTGCCAGAGGGATGTATCCCCACCGTACTCCCAACCAATTGTAATATCTATCAACTTTAGTATTTCATCATCGGATTCATCTTCGTCGTACCCGGCTATACATGGTGGCAGAGAGTCGAGAGGAGCATTATCACCCCTCTCCAACCGTACAAACCACCCATCATTATTGTGGTCCCAGATCGCAACCGCAACCCGTTTCATTCCATCTCCTCCTTCCCCTTGCGAAACTCCATTCCCAGCGAATCCCACTCCCTATTTGCGCTATCTATAGCCATTGATAATGTAAGCTCTGCGTCCTCCTCTTCGGAGAACGTCAGTTCCCTGCCGTCAATGGGGGAGAGGGAGCACTCGGCTCCCGGCCCCTCGATCCCGTGTTCGCACCAGACAGAGACCTCGGCCCCGTCAAAGTGCCCTCTCAGGAACTCCCTGAGAAAGTCTGCGTATGCCTCACCCTCCGCAATCACGTCAACATCAGGATCATAGCTGATGTGAGCCGACCTGACCTCAACATCTATTCCCCATCCATTCCACGTCATCGTTAAAGTCTCCTCTCCTGCCGGTCAGACTGCTCCTGATGGTACGACCACTGGAGCATCTCAAGTCCCTCTTCAAGTTCCTGAAGGTTCTCAAACATAATGAAGGGGGCACCCCAGTCCAGCCCACATGCCCCGTACTTTTTGAAGACCCCGTAGTCAGGGTCGACGTAGTCCTCCTTCGCCTCTCCAAGCTGAAGCTGGAACTCGGCCCCCTTCCCCCTGTTCCACTCCTCGATACGTTTCTTCAGAATCTCGTACTCTGTCATGGCTATTCCTCTCTCCGGCTGATCAGGTAGGCATATGCCCCTGACTCTGCGGCATCGTTCTCCCGGTCATAGTCGTATGAAGGGAATGCCGGGTCGTTTGCGTTCACCAGCATCTGAGTGAACTCGCTCCAGCCCATTTTGGGGTCAACCTCCCTGCCCTCTTCCTCTTCTCGGATTACAAGGTCTCGCATCCACTCATACCCGTCATCACTGGCATCAGACACCAGTTCCCTGATCGAGTCGAGGTAGTTGTAGAGTCCGGTTATTACCATCGGCGAACCTGTGCCCTCGTCGATGGTAAATTCCTTGCGCAGGATGTCGCACAGGTCCATCAGTTCCTTCTCAGTCTCATCTCCAGAGAACGTGACCGAATCAGGAAGGTTTTCTCCGTGCCACCCAAA
>RZYT01000507.1 GCA_009930195.1 Spirochaetia bacterium
CGTAAATAGTGGACAAGTCTCGTTGGCATGGTCACATACCGTAATCACATAATCCCATTTATCGTTGATGTACCGGTCTACCATCTCTGGTGTATGATGACTGATATCAATCCCTGCCTCTTTCATCACTTTCACGGCAGTTTGATTCACCTGCCCTGCTGGCTCGGTTCCCGCCGAACGAACTGTTAACTTCTCATCGAAATGCTGCAGGAAGCCATGTGCCATCTGGCTGCGGCAACTGTTGCCGGTGCATAAGATCAGTATTTTCATTTTGCTCTGAATTAATTGTTTTTAAAATGTTATCATTTGCAATTGAAACGTGTTGCTCACGTTTTATTAAAAGAAGGTGCCATAAACCAGCCCAGTAATGGTGGCCATGATCATCACCAATGAAACGTAGACGATTGTCTTCTTCGTTCCCATCACCCCGCGGATCACCAGCATGTTGGGCAGGGAGAGCGAGGGACCGGCAAGCAGCAGTGCCAGGGCAGGACCTTTACCCATACCACTGGACAACAGCCCCTGGATGATCGGCACTTCGGTGAGCGTGGCAAAATACATGAAAGCACCGGTGAAGCTGGCGAAGAAGTTGGAGAAGAGAGAGTTGCCTCCCACAGCCCACTCGATCCACTCGTTGGGCACCACGCCGGGAATTGCTACATTGTCGTGTGTCGACCCCAGCAGGAAGCCGGCGGTCACCACGCCGATGGCCAGCAGCGGCATGATCTGCTTGGCAAAGCCCCATGCCGAGAGGGTCCACTCCCTGTTCTCGCCATCGTTCCGGTCGAAGAGGGTCACGAGCGAGAGGGCAGCGATGCCCACCACCATCGGCACCATGGGCACCAGTTTTGCGTTGGAGATAAAAAGGTTGGCTAGAAGTGCCGACAGTGCCGTGGCGGCAACCGCCAGGAGGACCCATTGCCATTTGATCTTCAGAATCTTTATCAGCGACCAGGCAAGCATCAACCCCAGAAAGGCGGTGATATGCCATTTGTAGCTGAAAAGATAGAACCATACACTTGTCGTGTCACCCGAGGCGGGTGCACCCCAGTTGGCAGCCACCAGGATCAGTACCAGCGTGAAGAAATGGAACATGGTCTGCGAGATCGGCCTTGTGGCCGGTGGTGCCTCGAAGTTCATCTGCTCCTCCTGCTTTGCCTTCTCCTCCTTGCGGTAGATAAAGGCCATGGTCAACCCGATGACCACCGAGAAAAGGATGGCTCCGACCATGCGGGCGATCCCCATCTCCGTACCAAGGATGCTCCAGGTG
>RZYT01000508.1 GCA_009930195.1 Spirochaetia bacterium
ATGTGAAGACGATGAAACGACTGAACATCAATGCCGTGCGCACCTCTCACTACCCCAACAACCCCTACTTCTACGATCTCTGCAACAAATATGGTCTCTACGTGCTGGCGGAGGCCAATGTAGAGACACACGGTAACATGGGGCTCTCTGGCGTAGAGCTGTTCCGCAGACCGATGATAGAGCGCAACCACAACCATGTGAAGTGGATGCGCAACCAAGTTTCCATCTTCATGTGGTCCTATGGCAACGAGTCAGGAGGGGGCAACAATTTCGAACAGGTCGAAAAAGCGATCAAGGCACTGGACAGCACCCGTCTCACCCATTATGAGGGCAACAGTCAGTGGAGCGATGTCAGCAGCACCATGTACGGAAGCTTCGACCGCATCAAACAGATTGGCGAATCACGACTGAAAGAACGCAATCCCCGCCCCCACATCCAGTGTGAAAACAGCCACGCCATGGGCAATGCCATGGGCAACGTACGGGAGATGTTCAACCTCTATGAACAATATCCCTCCCTCACGGGCGAGTTTATCTGGGACTGGAAAGACCAGAGCCTTAAAATGCCGGTAGCTGGCAAGCTGAACGACTACTATTGGGCATACGGCGGTGACTTTGGCGATCAGCCCAACGACGGATCGTTCTGTACGAACGGAGTGATCTTCGCCGATTATACCCTCTCCGCCAAGTCATACCAGACGAAAAAGATATACCAGCCGGTCGATTTCTCGATGAAAGAGGATGGAAACACCTTTCTGCTGAAAAACAAGCTGGCCTTCAAAAGTACAGAGGATCTTGATATTCAATACACCATTCTGGAAGAGGGTAAGGTGATCGGAAAAGGATTGCTTGACATCCATCTCTCACCCGGTGAAACAAAAGAGGTCGCAATTGAGGAGCTGCCGGATATGGACAAAAAAGAAGCGGAATACTTTATCCGTTTCAGTGTAACCCAAAAAGAGGCAACCTGGTGGGCAGAGGCCGGCTACGAGGTAGCTTCTGAACAGATTCAGCTCCGGGAAGCAGTGAAACCGGTTTATCGGTTGCCTGTTGAAGGCAACCTTTCAGTGACGGAAGAGGGTGATGCCATCGTGATCGGTGAAGGTGATTTCAAAGTGACCTTCAGCAGAGAGCAGGGCACCCTGATCCGCTATACCCACGATGGAGTTGATCTGATTAGCAGCCCCCTGCAACTGAACCTGTTCCGTCTGCCTACCGAGAACGACAAAGCACAGACAGCCCTTTGGGACAATATGGGGATCAGGA
>RZYT01000132.1 GCA_009930195.1 Spirochaetia bacterium
TTGCTCCGCATCCGGTTTGGACGGCAATAGGGGAGAGCATCTCCCTGCTAGCCAATCTGACCGTTCCCCTCATAGCCCTCTCGATTGGGTATGGCATACACATCCGGAAAGAGGGATTGGCGTGGTCACTCAAGACAATTGTGGTCAGGAAGGTCGTCTTGCTTGCCTTGGCTTTGTTGATCAACCACTTTTTGATCGACCAGCTGTTGGGCATGGAAAGCATCTATCGCTATGCACTGCTTGTCATGTTCCTCACCCCGCCTCCGTTTGTCATTACCATCTACATGCGTCCCAATGACAAGGAGAATGCCGATTATGTGGACAACACGCTCTCTCTTGATACCCTTGTCTCCATTCTCATGGTCATGATGGCAGCCTCATGGTACGTGTAGGAGTGCTTCCCCCAGCTGCGGATGCTGGGCGAAGCTGAACCGACTCAGATATACATTTATCAATAAAAGTTTATTGAATAACTGTCAGGGAAGTGATAGTCTTCGTTTGTCGTGGACCGATGAGTCTCATCAATCCACGGTGCCTGCGGTCAGGTTCGCGCGAGTGTTCTGAAGCCAAGGTCACAAAAAACTACATGGATTGTCCTGTGCCTGCATCTCTTGCCAGGTACGTAGTGTGTGCACCTTTCTGCAGGTTCTGGTACTCATCGGGTACCATCGCAACTGTTTGCAAGGAAGGTGGAGAACATGGAAAATCGATCTGTTGGTGTCATCGCGATCATCGTGAAGGAACGCGACACCGTAGCCCAGGAAGTCAATGCCGTACTCTCAGAGTATGGATCAATGGTACTGGGAAGACTTGGGTTGCCCTACAAGGAAAGAAACCTCAACATCATCACCCTCATCGTTGATGCATCCACCGATCAGATTGGTGCACTTACCGGGAAGCTGGGTCGTATCGAACAGGTTACCGTCAAGTCGACTCTGGCAAAACTCTAAGGACAACCCAATGAAAACCCATACACCCCAAAGCATCCGCGCATGGAAAGACCAACTCATATCCCAAGATGAAATCGATCGGTATCTTGTAGATGGAAAAGACTTTATTGATGAGCAACAGATCTACGCGACATTGGACGGGCAAAAGAATCCCGATACATCGCATATCCGTGAGATCATTGCCAAAGCATACTCCATTGAGCTCATGGACAGTGAAGATGTCGCTGCGCTTCTGCAGGTGACAGACCCTGAGCTGAGAAATGAGATAGCCCAGGCTGCAATAGAGATCAAGAAGAAGGTATACGATAACCGCGTGGTCACGTTTGCTCCTCTCTATTGCGGCAGCAAATGTGTCAATCGTTGTGCGTATTGTGGGTTCAGAAGCGACAATCCCTCAGTCATCCGCAAAGTCCTGACCATGGATGAGATTCGGGAAGAGACCCGTGTCCTGGCCGGTGTCATCGGGCATAAGCGGCTGATCATCGTATTTGGGGAGCATCCCGAAACGGATGCCGATTACATCGCTGAGACGATGAAAACAATCTATGAGGTGAAAGTCCCTGTCCGCGACGGCATGGGCGAGATCAGAAGGGTGAACGTCAATGCGGCTCCCTTGCCGATTCGGGACCTGAAGAAACTCCAGGAAGCAGGAATAGGCACCTTCCAGGTGTTCCAGGAGACCTATCATCACGAGACCTACCGATCGGTGCATCCCGTCGATACGCTGAAAGGCAACTATCGGTGGAGACTCTATGCGCTTCACCGGGCTATGGATGCGGGAATTGACGATGTAGCCATCGGGGCGCTTTTTGGCTTGTATGACTGGAAGTTCGAGGTTATGGGCATGGTTGCCCATGCCAGGGATCTTGAACGGCTGTATGGCATCGGTCCCCACACCGTCTCGTTCCCCCGCCTGACTCCCGCCGTAGGTACCAACTTTGACCATCTGCGCCATCAGGTGAGTGATGCCGATTTCACCCATCTCATTGCGGTCCTTCGGCTGGCCATCCCGTACACAGGCATGATCATCACCAATAGGGAGACTCCCCAGATCATGGAATCTGTCATTGATATGTGCACGCAACGTGATGCAGAAAGCAAGATAGGGATCGGGGATTACTCCGATGCGTACCGAAAGGATCAGATTGCCGAACGGGAGCAGTTCATGCTCAACGACACCAGCAGCTTGGACCAAGTGATCCAGAAGTTGGCAAAGCAGGGCCATATCACCTCATTCTGTACTGCCGGGTACCGCTGTGGACGCACCGGGGACAAGATCATGGGGCTTCTCAAGAGCGGCAAGGAGGGGTGTTTCTGCAAGCTGAATGCCGTGCTCACCTTCCAGGAGTGGCTTGAGGATTTTGCCTCGGAAGAGACAAGGCATATCGGAGAGGCCCTGGTCAGAAAGGAGATTGAGGAGATCCGCGAGCGGGTGCCCCGAGACTTTTCGCAAGCGACCTTTGCGAAATTCCTGTCCGATTACGAGCGGATACAGCATGGGGTACGGGATCTTTCTTTCTAGGAATTTCACATACAAGGAACAGCAATGCACAACACACCAAGTTCACTCTTGCTCCGTATTGGTATCTGCGGGAGAACCAATACCGGCAAGTCCAGTCTCCTGAATCTGATCACAGGGCAGAAGACCTCCATCACTTCCGCAATACCGGGAACCACCACCGATATCGTCACCAAACGGATGGAACTCTCACCCCTCGGTCCCGTGGTCTTTCTTGATACCGCCGGTATCGACGACCTGTCGCAATTGGGAGAGGAGCGGGTAAGAAGGACCATGCAGAGGCTGGGAACCATCGATATTGCCCTGATCGTCCTCGAAGCTGATGTGTGGACCGAATTCGAAGAGGCCTTGGTTGCCCATTGCAGGCAGTATGCCATCCCCATGGTCTTCGTGGTGAACAAATGTGATCTGCATTCACCGTCTTCCTTGTTTCTGGACACCTGCAAGCACATTTCCCCTCATAGTGTGTGTTGCTCAACACAAGAGGGGGACCGTGAAGCGTTCATGATTGAGCTGAAGCACCTGCTCATTGCTCTCTGTCCTGATGAATTTCTTCACAGTCCTCCCTTGTTGGGGGATTTGCTCTCCCCCCAGCAGGAGCATCCACTGGTTGTGTGCATTGTTCCCATAGATCTGGGCGCGCCCAAAGGGCGCTTGATTCTCCCGCAAGTGCAAGCCATCCGAGATGCGCTCGATTGCAATGCCTCGGTGGTGGTGGTGAAGGAACATCAGTATGTCCACTTCCTCTCAAATCTCAAATGTCCGCCTGACTTGGTCATCTGTGACTCGCAGATAGTCGGCTTCATGGTGGAGCACACCCCACCTGAGATCATGTGCACCACGTTCTCCATCCTGTTTTCACGGTTCAAGGGTGATATCGTTCAGCTTGCAACCGGTGCCGCTGCGTTGACCACGCTCAGGGCAAAGGATTCGGTTTTGATCGCCGAGGCCTGTACCCATCATCCTTCCATCGACGATATCGGAAGGGTGAAGATACCCCGTTGG
Organism: Spirochaetia bacterium; assembly: GCA_009930195.1. Lineage (GTDB taxonomy): Bacteria > Spirochaetota > Spirochaetia > Sphaerochaetales > Sphaerochaetaceae > Sphaerochaeta. The sequence goes on from RZYT01000132.1 coordinate 3,475, forward strand.
ATTGCGACCCATTGCAATCCCGATATCGCCATTACGCATTGTGCTGGTTGTGATTATCCTGATGACCTGTCCCGGTTTCGCCTGGTCATCCATTGCGGGGCATGTACGCTGAACCGTAGGGAGATGCTGTGGCGGATGGAACAAGCGCAACAGGTGCATGTACCCATCACAAACTACGGCATAGCCATCTCGGTGTTGCACGGGGTGCTTGAGCGCACGCTTTCTCCATTTCCTCGTGCCCTCTCTGCATATCAGCAGGCACGTGCGGATTTCTCTGCATGATACGCCCAGCTGTGCATGCTGCGATGGGACGCATCCAAACGGGTGCGCCCCAGAGTGAGGACCTTGGGTTGCTTCTGTGTCTTGTCGACCCTGATGAGGTTGCGCTTTTGCATGCAACCGCATGCTTGGTGCGCACTGCATATTGCCAAGGCCGCATTGCCCTGCGGGCACTTGTTGAAATCTCCAGTGTCTGCAGGAACTCCTGCCTCTATTGTGGTCTCAACCGATACAACCGGCATGCGTCCCGCTACATGATGGATGAAGATGAGATACTGCACTGTGTAGGCGAGGCTGTTGGGCAAGGGTACCGCACGGTGGTGCTCCAATCGGGGGAGGACGGAAGGTCGGCAGAGTCGATCGCCCACATGATTGCCCAAATAAAAAGGAAGTATCCCATCGCAATCACCCTCTCCTTGGGTGAGCGCTCCTATGAGGACTACCAACTCTGGAAACGTGCTGGAGCCGATCGCTATCTGCTTCGCGTCGAAAGTACCGATGCCGAACTGTACCGCACGCTCCACACGGACCGTACGCTCTCCAGCAGGTTGGAGTGCCTTGGGAACCTCAGGACTCTGGGGTATCAGGTTGGCAGCGGCATCATGGTGGGAGTGCCGGGACAGACCGTATCCACGATTGCCGGCGATATCCAGTTCTTCTGCAGCAACCAGTTTGACATGATTGGGATCGGGCCTTTCATTCCTCACGCAGAAACCCCTTTGGCAGGCAGTCCCCGGGGGGATGTGCTGCTCACGCTCAACACCATTGCAGTAATCCGCATTGCAACCAAATATCCCTGGATGCCCGCTACGACAGCCCTTGGAAGCCTGAACAGGGACTATCGCCTTGACGGACTGCTGGCAGGGGCAAATGTGATCATGCCCAATTTCACCCCTTCAGCGTACAAGAGCCAGTATGCAATCTACCCCAACAAGCAGTCTGAAACCGATAGTGCAGAGAGCTTGGGACATCTGGCCCGGAGTGCCGGCCTTGACATCGATTATGGCAGATGTGACTCGCTGCTCGTGTAGGGCCTTATGAGGTAAGGATGGACATACAATCTTCTGTTCATCGAAACACGGCATCATTCTTATTGGAAACGCAGGAGTGCAATCAGCAGGACTGGAATTGCCATACGATCACCTCTATAGGGAGCCTGCTTGTTTGCACATGGTTGTAGGTTCCGAGTCCAAACAGCCTGATTACAGAGAAAAATCTCACTGTTTCACCAGTATTTTCCTGTTGCAGAGGACAAACAAATTGTGCTTGCGATAGTTCCGGGCTAGGATGAACCATCTCGTTTTGCAGATCGGGGTATGGAGGATGCTATGAAAAAAGGAATCGGGTTTCTTGTTCTCTTGGCCATCGTGGCTTTGGCTGGCTGTGCAACCAGTCGTGCCGTTGAACCTATCGAACCTGTCCAGCCTGCACGACCGGTGGTATTGGGCATGGATGGCATACCCCAACCAGAGTGGGTGTACAAGACGGTATCTGCACAAGATCGCCACTATGAGAGCGGGTACGGCAAGATGTCGAACCAGCAGACCTCAATCAAGCGGGCAACCGTCGAGGCCAAGAACAAGATTGCCGAATGGGTCAGCACCCAGGTGAAGGAAGTGATAGTCACCTATGTCAATGATGCGGGAAGCGGGGACAACAGGCAGGCTCTCGATGCCATGGAATCGATCAGCCTCCAGGTTGCGGAAGCCACTCTGTCCGGGGTGACGACCGAGGAGATGTGGGTTGATGCAGAAGGTGGGGTCTGGGTGCTTTGCTCCATCCCCTTGGCCAATGTCGAAAACAACTTCGGGCCGGCTGCTGCAGCCGTTGCAGAAGCGTTCTCCCAGAATGAGGCGTCCGATGCTGCCAGTGCAAAGATGAAGGATACTTTCTCCAGGTTGCTGAAGGGCGAGTGATCCGGTATCAACCCTCTGGTTGCTTGAAGCACATCAACCTCTGCCTTGCACAGAGTGCAAGGCAGGTTTGGTGTGCATCGAATCAATTCGTTTCCAGCATCCCCAATCGTTCAGCTAGTTGCGTGTTACGCTCAAGTTGCTTCTGGTTTCTGATGGCATAGGAAATGGCTTTCTGCTCACCAATCAGAACAAGAGCCTTTTTCGCACGGGTTACTGCCGTGTAGAGCAAATTTCGCTGGAGCATGACAAAGTGGGTCATCATGAACGGCAGTACCACAATGGGGTATTCAGAACCCTGTGCCTTGTGGATGGTGGTGGCATAAGCCAGAACGACCGCACTCAGATCTGATTTCTCATAGGATACTTCCCGTCCATCGAAGGTTATCGTCAGTTCCTGATCGTCCGTATTGACCTCGGTGATGGTCCCAATGTCACCGTTGAAGACTTCCCTGTCGTAGTCGTTCTTGATTTGCATCACCTTGTCATGAAGCCGGTACTCGGTGCCCGAACGTTGGATGCTGGGCTTTGGAGCCTCTTTTGTTGAGGGATTCAGCCGTTGCTGCAGCATCATGTTCA
>RZYT01000509.1 GCA_009930195.1 Spirochaetia bacterium
TTTGCAGGGATATTTCTCTTGTTGGGAAGTAAAAGGAGATTCTAGAAGTTGGCAGGCAAGAGGGTTCTTTTAGGGTATGAGGTGGTGGAAACGGTACTCTTGCTTGCCCTGTTGCTCCTTGCTCTCGTTCTTCTTTTTCCTGTCCTCGATGCGTTGAAGATTCTCATTTTCCTTTTGGTGGTCCTCTCCCTCCTGGTTCGCTGGAGATTCCGTCCCAACCCTTCCTGGATGCTCATCGATGCCAGTTTCTTGGTGGTCATCTCCTTGTTTGTAGGGGATGCAGGAGTGTTGCTCGGCGTGTATGTGTGGTATTTTGCCACCGAAAACAGACCGCTTTTTGCTCTTCTCTATGGTTCGGTCTCATTTTTCCTGCTTGAACTTGCGCTATTCCAGTTTCCCTTGCTTTGTTTGGTGCTCGGTCTCCTGCTTTCGCGTTGGAGGGCCGAACGGCACGTACTGCAAGGAGAGGCTGATGCACTACGCCTCCACCTCCATCGTCTGGAGGAGGAGCAAGTGCATCTGCTGCTCGACTATCAGGATGCCCAGCAGCTCTCCCGTCTTGAGGAGCGTTCCCACATTGCCCAGATTCTCCACGACAGCTTGGGGCATGAACTGACAGGGGCGCATCTTTCGGGGAAGATGGTGCGCTCTTTGTTGGAGCGGGGCGAGGTGGATCGGGCCAGGGAGAGTCAGGACAAGGTTATTGATCGGCTGGAGCGTAGTCTTGGGCACCTGAAGATGGCGGTGCGTGACTTGGAGAGTGATCCAGAGGTGGAAAAGTCCCGTTTGGAAGCATTGCTCAAGGAGTTCAGTTACCCGGTGGAAACCCAAATCCGGGGTGATCTGCTGTTGGTCCCTGCCTCGGTGCGCCAACTGCTCCATACCTGTCTTACTGAGGCTCTTACCAATGTGGCCAAGCATGCAAAGCCTAGTTCAGTGGTTTTGCAGATTGACTCGAGCCAGACGATGGTACGCATGATGCTGGAAAACGATGGCCTTATCAGGGAAGATGAACGTGCTGATGGAAATGGCCTGAGGTATATGCGTCGGCGTGTGGAAGCAGTCGGAGGCAGCCTTTCGATACAGAGAGCGGCAACCTTCCGCCTGATTGTCGTCATTCCGTTGACCGGGGGGTACTGAAGTGAGAATTGTGCTCGTGGATGATGACGAATTGGTGTTGGAGTCACTTTCGGTCTTGCTCGCTGAGGATGAGGATGTGCATATTGTGGGGTGTGCCACCAATGGTGCTGAAGCACTCGAT
>RZYT01000510.1 GCA_009930195.1 Spirochaetia bacterium
GCCAACTGAGATTTGACTTAAGCGCGTCCGGACAGACAAGCTTGCAAACATACCGAAGCCAGTAATGCGGGAAACATTACTGGCTTCAATTTTGTGCATGGACGAACACTACGCTTTGTTCTACCATTGCCTGAGAGGAGAGATTGCATGCAGGACATCCACCCGATCATCAACAGCTTCGCCATCGAAGGTGAATTGCTGTCTGTACGAGCAAACAAGAGCGGGCACATCAACAGCACCTATATCGCAACCTTCTCCGATGGACGCAAGTACACCATCCAGCGGGTGAACCGTGCAGTGTTCCCCAGACCGGAAGCTGTCATGCAGAACATCCACCTCATCACCAACCACATCCAGCAGAAAGTGGATCATCTGCAGGATGCAGCCAAGAGATGTCTCTCCCTGGTCCCTTCCAAGACCGGAGAGCACTTCACCCTGGATGAGGACGGAGAGCTCTGGCGGGCCTATTGCTATATCGATGAGGTGGATGTCTTCCCCTTCCTTGATGATGCACAGCTCGCCTACCGCTTTGGTGAGGCGGTGGGGACCTTCCAGGCGTACCTAGCGGACTTTCCGGCAGAACAGCTCTCCACCACCATTGAGAAGTTCCACCACATGGGCCACCGGTACGCCCAACTCAGGGAAGCGATGCTTAACAACCGGGTAAACCGCCTCGGTACGGTGGAAGCTGAACTCTCTTTCCTACTCGGAGAAGAAAAGCGGGGAATGACACTGACCAATGCCTTGGAGTCGGGTGAAGTACCCCTTCGGGTAACTCACAATGACACCAAGATCAGCAACATCCTCTTTGACAAGAAGACGAAGGAAGGCATCTGCATGATTGATCTGGACACCGTCATGGGCGGCACCATCCTCTGCGATACCGGCGATATGCTGAGAACCGGGTGCATCACCGCCAGCGAGGACGAGCAGGACCTGAACAAGGTCCACTGCGATGCAGCGCTCTTCACTGCCATGCTGGAAGGATACCGGGCAAAGGCCGGTAGCTTTCTCACGCAAACCGAAACACTGCTCCTTGCCGAATCAGGAAGGGCCACCACCCAGATCATGGCCGTACGCTTTCTCACAGACTACCTCAACGGGGATGTGTACTACCACACAGAGCATCCCACCCACAACCTCGACAGGGCAAGAACGCAAATAGCCTTGATGCAGGATATGGATCGGAAATGGGAAACCATCACGAAAGCTCTTTCGTAGCAGAAGCGACATGAGCATGCAACCGCTTCCTGAAATCAG
>RZYT01000511.1 GCA_009930195.1 Spirochaetia bacterium
ATCTCACCAAGGTACGGATGGAACGGGCGTACAATTTGCTCTCAGAGGAAGGCTGCACGGTCAAGGAAGCTGCAGAGAAGACCGGATTTTCCGATACGAACTACTTCTCCCGCGTCTTCCGCCAATACCATGGGCACAGCCCATCCTCGCTCAAAGAAAGTCCTGCCGACAAGGAGTGAAGAAGTCGAGGACCACACCCTCTTCGATGCATTTCACCGAATGCACCACATTCGCCTCAAAAAGCAGTGAGTCGCCGGGACCCACCGTGTGCTCCTTCCCTTCGCAGGCAAAAACAAACAAGCCCGATTGCACGTAGCTGATCTGTCGGTGGGGATGGGAGTGCGCGGCGCCGATACCCCCCTGATCGAATGTCACTTCCACCAGCATCATCTCCTCATTGTACGAGAGGATTCGTCGTCTCTTTCCATCACCAAAGTCTTCAAGCTTGGTCTCGGTGTAGAGGGTTTTCTTCATGTTTGGCTCTCCTTGTCGGTTGGGTTAGGCCACTGCTGGGCCTGAACCAGTATGGTGGTACAGGGCGTCTTCGGACTCTCAAGATGCTGGATGAGCAACAGAGCTGCAGCATAGCCGATATGATAGAGTGGTTGGATCACAGAATAGTCGTTGATGGCCTCCATCACCGAGGCGCTTACCCCTGCGGTGAGTACGTGTGGGGCCTGATGTTTGGCAAGCCTTACCGCCACCTTGGAAAGGACCTGGCTGAGACCTATGATCGCATCATAGTCACTGAAACCAGGAGGATCCCCTTCAGCATACACCAGCTTCTCCTGACGATAGTACTCCAGCTCATCCAATTCCAGCAGCGTTGCAGTGATGCCATGCCGCTCGCAGGCCTTGCGGATACCACAGAGCCGTTCTTCGGTGCTCGTGGTCACAAGGCCCGAAAGTACCAGAGGGCGACGAATGCCCTTGGCATAGAGGTTCTCCATCAGGTCATCCATTGCCTGGGTGTTGTCGCATTGCACCTTGCTGAAGGGTTCTCCACTGATGCAACGATCCAGTTGCACCAACGGAATGTGCGCCTCGCGTGAGAGATTGAGGATAGCCTTGTTTACCGACAACGAGGAAGGTGACAGCAAGGGGGAGAAAATGATCCCAAGCACCCCCTGCTGGATGAAAGAGGCAATCTTTTCGGTAACGTTGCCATTCTCCAGGTGGGTGTTGCAGTAGAGTGTCTGATAGTTGTGTTTCCAGAATGCATCATGCAGTCCTTCCAGCAAAAAGGAGGCAAACGCAGG
>RZYT01000133.1 GCA_009930195.1 Spirochaetia bacterium
GAAAAGAGCGCGATCATCGAGGGGATGCTCAGTTTGGCCAGCAGGGAGGAGAGGTTGTCTTTGCCCGGATTGGTGTGCATGGTTGCATCATATGATGGGAGAGCGAAAAAAGCGAACCAAATGCACTCCCTATTCGGCCAACACCTTGAAGACCAGCAACCGGAATATGCCGATTGAGAGAAGCCTGTTTTCATGCGATACTTGCATGCAGGAGAGAAAAGCACATGGAAGTACAGCAGGATATCCGTTGGATTCAGCGTTTGGCGAATTACTCTCGGGCTCTTGCACAATTGGATGCCGCCGTCTATTTGGCAAACCAACGGCCTTTGAGTGCATTGGAGCAACAAGGGATGATACAATCCTTCGAATACACCCACGAGTTGAGCTGGAATGTGCTGCGTGATTATCTCAAAGACCAGGGGACATCGCATTTGTATGGTTCGAAAGATACGGTTCGCGAGGCTTTTGCTGTAGGGTTGATCGCAGATGGCGAGACCTGGATGCAGATGATACGAGACCGCAACCAGAGCAGCCATACCTACAACATTGCGATTGCCACTGCAATTGTTGATCGTGTCATCAAAACCTATATCCACGCATTCAAAGAACTGCAGCATACATTTGAGGGCCTTGCACATGAAGTCGGAACATGATCCAAATGCATTCGGCCTAAGACCTGGAATTCTTGAGCAGCTGAATATCCTATTCAGATCATACAAGGAAATTGATTCTGTAGTGCTGTATGGATCTCGTGCAAAAGGGACTTACCGCCCAGGTTCAGATATCGACATAACCATCAAAGGGGAACAGGTCAAGGATACCTTGGTGGGCAAGCTTGCAGAAGATATCGATGATCTGCTCCTTCCCTACTCCTTTGATATTTCCTCATGGGCTGAAATTGATAACCCTGAATTGCTGGCGCATATCGATCGTGTCGGTATCGTCATCTATCAGAAGTCGTGAAACCCACAAGACAAAAAGCGAACCAAATGCACTCCCTATTCGGCCAACACCTTGAAGACCACCTTCACCACGGTGCTGCTCTCTGTGTCAATGAGGTTCGGCCCATGGGGCTCACCGGGAAAGAAGAGGGCGAAGACCGAGGGGTTTGCAACGAAGGTGACCATGCCCGTTGCCGGTCCGAAGAGGGCGTCCTTTGCCTCATCGTAGGGCTGGGTGACTGATAGGGTGGCGGAGTCTGCAATTTCCATGCGTTCATGGCCCGAGAGAAGAATCTGGACATCAATCTCCTTGCGGTGCACCTCATAGGCATCCGCATGCTGTTTCTCGGTGGCATAGGTGAAGAGGTTGTAGCGAACACGGGGGTCTTCGGTCTTGTAGCTTCCGAACTCCTGGGTCTTCAGCACCCCGCTTGCAAGAATGGATGCAACCGTTTCAAGGGCGGGAAGAGCGGGAATATAGCGGTGCAGGTTGGTCAGTTGGTCAAGTATCATCTCTGGTTCTCCTTGCTGAGAGCATACCCATTCCTTTCTCTCCGAACAAGCCGTTTCTCCTTGTTCGGAATCATTCTTTTTAAAGAAGCAGGCGCATCTTTCGCTTGATTTTCCCCAATAAACCTCCTACGCTTTGGTCATGGGAAAAACAGCAATTGTCATTGGTGGGGGCTTTGGCGGCCTCAGTGCAGCAGCTCTCCTCGCCCGTGATGGGTGGCGCGTCACCCTCGTAGAAAAGAACGGCCAGCTTGGTGGTCGCGCCCGCTATTGGCATAAGGATGGGTTCACCTTCGACATGGGCCCCTCCTGGTATCTTATGCCTGAGGTGTTCGAGCGCTACTTCAGCCTTTTCGGCAAGAAACGTTCTTCCTATTTCGATCTCAAACCGCTCGATCCCTATTACAAGGTCTTCTATGGAGAAGGAGAAACCGCAGCGCTTACTCCGCGCTTTGAGGAGAACAAGGAGTTGTTCGAATCCTTTGAGAAGGGCGGGGGTGCAGCACTTGAGGAGTATATGCAGCAGTCCACCTACAAGTATGAGGTGGCTATGGAGGATTTTCTCTACCGCGACTACAAGCACATCGGCCAGTTCTTCAACAGGCGGCTGATGACCGAAGGCCTGCGCCTTGGGGTGCTGGGCAAGCTTGACCGCTTTGTCAGCGGATATGTCCAGGACCGACGCGCCAAGCAGATCCTTGAATATGCCATGGTGTTTCTGGGTACCAATCCGTCTCAGGCTCCGGCCATCTACTCCATCATGAGCCATGTCGATCTCAAGCTGGGCGTCTTCTTCCCCCAGAAGGGAATGGCAGGGGCCGCAGAGGGTTTTGCCCAGCTGTGCCGTGAGATGGGGGTGGAACTGGTCACCAATGCAGAGGTCAAGCGCATCATCACCAAGGACGGCAAGGCTGTGGGTGTGGAGACCGCCAAGGGTACGTTTGAGGCCGATGTCATCATCAGCTCCGCTGACTATGAGCACACCGAGTCAAGCCTTCTGGAAGAGAACCTGCGCACCTATTCCCCGTCCTACTGGAAGAAGCGGGTGGTCGCTCCATCCATGTTCATCGCTTATCTGGGCATCGGGCGGAAGCTGAAGAACCTGGAACACCACAATCTGTACTTTGCCAAGGAGTGGGACTCCCACTTCGATACCATCTTCAAGGATCCGGCCTGGCCCAACGACCCGTGCTTCTATCTCAGCTGCATCAGCAAGACCGACCCGTCCTCCGCTCCCGACGGGTGTGAGAACGTCTTTCTGCTTGTCCCAGTCGCCCCCGGCCTTGAGGACTCGGATGCACAACGGGAGCGTTACTTCCAGCATATCGTTGAGCACGTCAAGCAGGTCACCGGTGAGGATCTGGGCAAGGACCTTCTGGTCAAACGGCTCTATTCCCATCGTGATTTCATCCAGGACTACCATGCCTACCAGGGCACTGCGCTTGGGTTGAGCCATACCCTGATGCAAACCGCGGTCTTCCGTCCCCGCCATCAGAGCAAGCACGTGAAGAACCTCTACTACACAGGACAGTACACCCATCCGGGAGTAGGAGTGCCGATGGTGCTCATCGCCAGCGAATTGATCGCCAAGGATATCCAGGAAACCTATGGTCGCTGAGAAACACGAACAGATTTTTCGCAGTGGGAGCAAGACCTACTACTTCAGCTCGCGCTTTTTCCCCCCTGCTGTGCGCAGGGATGTCTACGCCCTCTATGGGTTTGTCCGGACAGCCGACAACCTGGTGGATACCCAGCCGGTAGATCCCGCACAATTTCATGCGTTCAGGCAGGCCTATACCCTTGCCTTTCAGACCGGGAAAGCCAGCGGGGACATCATCATCGATGCATTCATTGAGTTGCAGGTGCGCAAGCAGTTCAATCCCCAGTGGACGGAGGCCTTCCTCGACTCCATGGAACATGACCTGGTCAAGTCGAGCTGCGACAGCCTTGAAGAGGTGCTGACCTACATCTACGGATCGGCTGAGGTCATCGGCCTGTACATGGCCAGGATCATGGATCTGGCACAAGAGGCTTTCCCCTATGCAGCCATGCTGGGCAGGGCTATGCAGTTCATCAATTTCATCCGGGACATCCAGGATGACAATGAGCTGGGAAGACGATATCTTCCGTTGGCCGGCAGCAAGCTTTCCTCCCTTGAGTATGCTTACACAGCTAGTCACCAACAGGCATTCAGCACGTTCCTTCGCACTGAGATCAAGCGCTACCAGGCTTGGCAGAAAGAGGCGGAGAAAGGGTATCGTTTCATACCCCGGCGCTATCGCATACCCATCATGACGGCAGCTGACATGTACTGTTGGACAGCACAACAGATCGCCAAGGATCCGATGATCGTCTACCGAAAGCGGGTCAAGCCGCCCAAGACCCGGATTCTTCGAAGGGGTTTTGCCCATAGCTTGGGAGTGGCTTTGCCATGCAGACTTTTTCGCAAACAGAACGCCTGATCCTCGTTCTCCTTATTCCCTTCTATCTCATCGGGGTGGTCTTGCACCTTGCTGATGCAACCTTCCCCCTCCTGCTTGCGATCACCCCGTTCTCCATTCTGGGCACCTCCATCCTCGGCTTCTGGTTTGAAGCCAGGGCCAAGAATACGCCGTTGTTGGTTTGGGCTTTGGGCACGTTCCTGGTCACCCTTGCCCTGGAGATTGTCGGGGTTGCCACCTCGCTCATCTTCGGAGCCTACACCTACGGTCCGACCCTTGGTCTCAGCGTGTTGGGTGTTCCCCTCCTCATCGGCATCAATTGGACCCTCATCATCCTGGGGTTGGCCGAACTGGTCGGGAAGTATTGCAAGCAGCCCGTGGTGGTCGCTTTGCTTACCGCCTCCCTTACCGTCGTCTTTGACTATGTCATGGAACCGGTGGCCATCGCCTTCGACTACTGGACATGGACCGGAGGGGGCATCCCCCTGCAAAACTACATCGCGTGGTTCTGTATTGCTTTTGTCTTCGCATTGCTGTATCAACAGAGGAAGGTGAAGGCAACCAACACGGTTCCCACCCTGATCGTGCTCATTCAGTTTGTTTTCTTTCTTCTGTTGAGGATATTCGCCGTATGAAACAGTTGCTGATGGCCTTGCTGATCATCATATTCTCCTTCTCCCTGAGTGCTGAGGTCCTGCCCGAGCAGAGAAGTGCTCCGGTATCTCCCGAGCGTCCTCCGGTACGCTATTGGAGGCCGACGGAGAGTGGCAATCCCTTGGTGCAGACGCTCCCGGGGCTTGAGCAACCCCGTCCTGTTCCGAAGAGAACCGACCCAAAACTGCTGGTGGTGCTCTATCACAACATCGTCTTCGGGCGCACCGGAAACATTTACAACCGTGACCTGTACAATTTTGAGCACGATCTGGCCTATCTGAAACGCAACTACACCATCACCAACTTTACCGAGTTGCCTGCTCTCAAGTCCTCAACCGATGCAGCCATCATCACCTTTGATGATGGGGATCTCTCCCTGTACGGCATCGTGTACCCCTTGTTCCGACAGTATGAGCTGGAGGCAACCATCTTCTTGGTGCCGAACTTCATCGGGGAGGTGGGCTACATGAGCTGGGAGCAGGTGAAGGAGATGAGCGACTACCGCACACAAGAGGGAAAGAAGCTCTTTCACTTCGAATCACACAGCCTGACCCATCGCCCGATGGGCTCCCTCGGCGAGGAAGAGATTGTTCAGGAACTGAAGGAGTCGAAGGCACGCATTGAGGAGCACACCGCTTCCGAGGTGACGGTTCTTGCCCTCCCATTCGGTGATGGCGAGGGAAATACGGCAATCATCAACGCTGCCAAACAATTGGGGTATACCACGATCAGGACCTCGAGACCCCAAGCCACCTTGCTTGGGAAGCTCAACCCTTGGATTGTTCCTGCCCTCAATGTGGAGAACTACTCCACCGATGTCTTTGTCCAGAAAGCCTTGTCCCTTACCGGGAGGTTCTGAGATGACCAAACACCTGTTTCTTCCTTGCCTGCTGCTGCTCCTTCCTTCCCTCCTGCTCGCTGAACCGGCAACCTTGGTTCGGACCCCGCCCAGGGAGATGAAATTCGGAGGTCTCAGCTGGAGACTGAAGAGCAGCATCACCCCCACAGCTCCCGGTCCCAACTACTATCGGGCAACAGAGGATTCTGTCTGGGTGGATGATTGGGGCATGCATCTGACGATCAAGCAACAGGATGATGTGTGGTGGGCGACTGAGATCTTCACCCGTGAGCGGGTGGGGTACGGCACCTACACCTTCAGCGTGGAGACTGATGCACGCAGCTATGACCCGCATGTGGTGGCAGGTTTCTTTACCTGGGACACTGCACCTGAGGAACATAACCGGGAGATTGACATTGAGTTTGCAGCCTGGGGGGAGCAGAGCGGCACCACCTTCCAGTATGTGGTGCAGCCGTATACCGACCCCTCACGAATTCTTGTTTTCGATCCCAAGCTGAACGGAAACCTCACCACCCACCGCATTGTCTGGACGCCCGACGGGGTGAGCTTTTCCTCCTATCACGGTCAGGTTGATCCCGACCAGGAGGGGAGCGAGCAGTTGCTGATAAAGAAGTGGACCTATCCGAATGCTCCAAGCGAAGGAAGAGTGCGCTTTCGCATCAACCTCTGGCTCTATCAGGGGAAAGAGCCGAAGGACGAGGTGCATATGGTGATCACTTCGTTTTCGTTTGAGCGCTTGCGGCCTTGAAGCCGGTACGTACCTGGGCTCCCCAGCCCCGATTCTTGCGCATTGCACTGAAATATG
>RZYT01000134.1 GCA_009930195.1 Spirochaetia bacterium
ACCGTCATGTTGCCTACGAGCATGAACTCCTGGTGAATCATGCCGATACCCAGGGCCATGGAGTCCTGTGGGCTGTTGATCTCCGCCAATTTCCCTTTTACGTAAATTTCTCCGCTGTCGGGTCGGTAAAGTCCGACCAGCATGTTCATCAGCGTACTTTTGCCGGCGCCATTTTCCCCAAGCAGGGCGAGAACTTCTCCTCGATGCAAACTCAGGTTCACACTGTCATTTGCAAGGACTCCCGGGAAGTGCTTGGTTATATTGACCATACGCACGACGAGCGTTTCGTCGGTGTTCATTTCACTCATGTTCTGTTCGCTTTCCATAGCCTTCGAAATGAAGGCAATGATCTCTGAAATTATGTGGAGGCGGACAAATGCCCGCCCCCATCCAATTGCAACTACGCTTAGTTGACCTTGCCGATGACGCCTTCCACGAACCAATCCATGGTAAGCATGGCTTCATCACTCATCTTCTCGCCAGCCTTCTGGCGGACAGCACCGGTGTTGTCCTTGAGATCGCCCCAGAACACATCCCACTGACCATCATGCATCTGAGCCTGCTTGGCTTCGATCTGCTTGACGAAATCAGCCGGTACGAGCGGGGAAATCGGGCTGAGGTGAATCATCTCATCCTCGAGGCCACCCCAGTAGCTCTGGCTCTTCCAGGTTCCGTCCAGTGCGCTCTGCACGGCAGGAATCATGTAGTTGCCCCAGTTCCACATCGGGGAGACGAGAATGCGGTCATCACCGATCATGCTGCGGAAGTCAGCATTGTAGCCGATTGCGTACTTGCCGCGCTCGATGGCAGCCTTGGCAGGCTCGGTGGTATCCTGATGCTGTGCAATGACGTCTGCACCCTGGTCGAGGAGGGCGATGGCGCCCTGGCGCTCGAGGGAGGGATCGAACCAGGTGTTGGTCCAAACGACCGTAACGGTGGCCTTCGGGTTGACGGAGCGGGCACCAAGGGTGAATGCGTTGATGCCGCGGACAACTTCAGGAGTGTTGTACGCACCGACGAAGCCCAGCTTGCCGGAGGGTGACATCTTTGCAGCAATCATGCCGGAGAGATAGCGCATCTGGTACATTCTTCCGAAGTAGTTGGACATGTTGTCGTTGGAAAGGTAGCCGGAGCAGTGCTCGAAGTATACTTCCGGGTATCTCTGTGCAACGTTGAGCATGTACTGCTGATAGTTGTAGGAGTTTGCGAAGATGATCTTGCAGCCTTCGTCGATAAGGTTCTCCATAACACGTTCGCTGCTCTCGTTCTCAGCAATGCCTTCCATTCTGATGACCTGGATCTTGTCTCCGAAATGCTCTTCCATGGCAATGGTGCCTTGGTCATGCATGTAGGAATAACCCATGTCTCCAGGAGGACTGATGTAGATGACACCTACTTTCATGGGTGCATCAGCCTTGGCCGAACCGGCAGCCTCTTTACTCCCTTGCGCGAACGCAAAGGAAGAAACCATCAGCACGATCAACAGTAGAACAATACCTTTTTTCATGATTCTCTCCTTAAAAAAGATTGCGTGATGTCGTTGATAGTACTCGAAGAACCTCAACTGTATCAAATTATACGAGAGGTTTTTTCTGCTGTCAAAACAAACTTGAGAAACATTTTGAGTGGTATAACTCAGATATAATACTGAAAAAATAGGAAAATTAAAAAATTATTGGAAAAATGTACTATTTCCCTCAAAATGCAACAAAATTGAAAGCGGTTGTGCGAAACAGGGCGAATGTATTCGAAAAATGTTGCTTTCGAAGCAATATGTTGCAAAAAATCAATATTTATCGGTTAGTTGTTGCACTCTGTTGCATCACCTCCAGGATGGAAGCAAGGGGTGTCTCCCTGTATCCTTCCAGGGCGTTGGGTGTTTACTCAAAGAGGGCTTCGGTTTTATGCTTGTGTCAGCCTAGTACAAATGATAGGATGAAACACGTCTGTCCGTACAACTTGGGACGGTTACCCTGTCAATGAAGGATTGTGTCGCATGAAGACATCGAGAATTAGGTTTGTGATTTTAGCTGTATTGCTGCTCCTATGCAGTGTCACCCTTTACGCCCAGGAAGCCGGATTGGTAGTACGATCTCCGCTCTTCGGCCCGACCTCAAAAGCGTATGAGGTCTCTGAAGACTTGGTCATACAATCCTATGCAGCCCAATTGGGGCTTGGGGCGGTTGCCGAACCTGTTGAACCTGAGGCTCGGGTGTTGAGTGCAATCAGCAACGGATCCTATCCGGTTACCCCCGGCGATACCTTTCGCTTGGTCTATCTGGACGGATTGAAGACCATCTCCGCTGACTTGCAGGCTGATGGGAATTGTACGGTCACCATCCCCGGCTTGGGATCCATACAGGGAAAGAACCTGACCTTCCAGCAATTGCGTGATCAGATCCTGACCATGGTGCAGACCTACCACAGTTACTCGAATCCCCAGTTGGTCTTCACTGGCACCGGATCGTTCTCCGTATCGGTCATCGGTGAGGTTGTAGGAACACGTGTGGTTCCTGCGTGGGGTCTGAGCCGCCTCTCCGAAGTAGTCAGCAGTGCAACACCCTATGCTTCCACCCGCGAGGTGAGCATCACCCATGCTGACGGAACCATCGAGTCCTTTGATTTGTACAAGGCTCTTCGCAAGGGCGAATTGAGCCAAGATCCTCTGTTGCAGAGCGGGGATGTCATCACCCTCAGGCGTGCTGACAGAATCATCCTGCTTGGTGGGCACGTGTATGAGAAAGGAACGTACCAGATAGACGGAAGCGAAGACCTGAACGACCTCATTGCCAAGTATAGCGGGGGAGTGCTTTCCGGATCGGATGTACAGAACATCCGGATCCAGCGCTATAATCCGGATACCGGCGCTTGGCAAGTGCACTATGCAAATCTCTTCAGCGGGGAACGGTTCGAGCTCGAGCACCTGGATCGGGTGTTTGTTGATATGCTGCAACCGAGTCTGCAGAGTGTCGTGGTTGAAGGAGCTGTATCCTCCACGGAGGCGTATGACAACTTATCCTCGACTGCGTTGATGGGCTACTCCTCTGGACGGATCTTCTACCAGTTCTATCCAGGTGAAACCATCAGACAGATGCTTTCCACCATTGCGGTGCGGCTGCTTACGGTAAGCGACCTTGAGCATGCATATTTGCTTCGCAAAGATACGCGCATTCCTCTGAATGTCCAGCAGATTCTCTATGGGAACGATGCACAGGGATCTCAGCGGCTGCAGGCAGGCGATACCATCCTGATTCCGTTCTCCCAGCGTTTTGTGTCGGTAAGCGGCGGAGTTGTTCGTTCAGGTGTTTTTGCCTATGTTCCTGACAAAACAGCCAACTATTATATTGCTCTTGCAGGAGGGCTCAGCGATGATGCCTCCTATCCGGCATCCATCAAGGTGTATGATCGGGATGGAAAGAAAACCGATGGCGAAGCCGTGGTTGAACCGGAGTCGACCATTGTGGTTGCCAAGAATACCTTCGTAAAGGATATTGCACCAACGGTTGCCATCATCGGTTTGGTAAGTTCCATCATCGGCATTGTCGCAGCGGTGGTGAATATTCTTGTCGACACCAAGAGCCTGTAGGAGGGATGATAGCATGAGCCAACAAGAAGAATTCCAAAGCGCAGTCAGTGCATTCAGCAGCTCGGAAGAGGGAATCTCAATAGCCGAGCTCCTCCATATTTTCCACAAGCGGTTCAAGTGGTTTGTCATTGGGCTGGTTCTGGTTGTTGCGGCGGCAGTAGCCTACCTGCAAGTGGCAACCCCACAGTATGAGTCGCAGGTATCGGTGCTTGTTGATCCCATCCAGCAGTCCTCCTCGTTTGAGTCCATGCTCAATATGTCTGCTTCCAGCACCAAGATTGCTACGGAAGTTGAGTTGATCACCAGTCGAACCAACATTGATTATGCTCTCAGCACGTTGGACCTGAGCCTCTATCAGAATGCAGATGGCCAGGATTATCGTGATGAATTGGTCCTGGGGAGAGTGAAGGACCGCATCGTTGTCTCAACGGTCAAGGATACGAACATTGTCCGTATCACCATCACCGATGCAAGTCCTGCGTTTGCCCGTGACTTTGCAAACGCCCTTGCGTCCAGTTACGACAATATGCTCACCGGTATTGCAAAGAATTCGAAGACAGTACAACGGGAGTTCATAGAAACCCAGATTCCCATCAATGACCGAATGCTCTCGCTTGCAAGTGATGCCCTTGGTGATTTCCGTGAAAACAGTGACATCATCCAACTCACTGACAAGAGTTCCCTGCTTGTGGAACAGATTTCCTATTATGCGCTTCGCTTGGAACCGCTGAGGCTCCAGCTTGCGGAGTCCCAGGTTTTTCTGGACTCCTACAACGCTTCCCTGAAAGAAGCTGGGGTGCAAGGGGTTCTGTCTCTGGACCAGCTTCGCTCTGATGAGGTGATAGCAACCAAGCTCAAGGATCTCAGTGCATGGAAGACAGAGCTGACGATGTACGAGTCGCTCTCCAATCCGGCAGGTACCGCAACAACCACTGCTCCCACCACAAGCCTGAACTCATCTTCCCGTGTGTATGTGATCAGCAGTGCCATTTCGGAGGTCACCAAAGATCTTCTGAACCGCATCAATGTATTGACGCGTCCCTACGCCAATGAGGCCAATACGCAGGCACTCGTCCAAGCACTCACCACCGAAGTGGCAATAAAGGTATTGGAAGAACGCGGTGATGTGTTTGTTGCCGAGCTCTCAGAGCTTCCGGTTCTTGAGCGCAGGTTGAGTGAGTTGCAGCGCGATGTGATGATTTATGAGTCCTTGGGCCTGAAGCTTCGGGAAATGCTTGAGGAAGTGAAACTCATCGAAGCTTCCGTTACCGGCAATGTGAAGGTGGTCGACCAAGCCATCCTTCCCTTGCGACCGGTGAGCCCGAACAAGCTTTTGATCCTTGCCGTGTCTCTCTTGCTGGGAGCCGCATTCGGATTGTTGCTTACCTTGGGGATCGAGGCCATTGATGCCTCAATCCAGAACGAGCACCAATTGCAGAAGATTGTAGGCAAGGATGCCCCGGTTCTTGGCTGGATTCCGATGATGAAGATAAGTGCGAAGGACAAGTATCCGACCCTTACCGTCTATAATGATCCGCTCTCCTTTGAGTCCGAACGGTTCAAGCTCGTTGCCAACATGCTGTACAACCAGGAGGGGAAACGGGTTTTTTCCATCACATCCTGCTCAATGGCCGAAGGCAAGAGTACCATCATCGGCAACATCGCCCTTGCGCTTGCACAATTGGGAAGCAGGGTGCTGGTCATCGACGGTGATTTGCGTCTTCCCAGTATGGAACGCTATTTCAGGCTGAAACACCGGGATGTCGGGTTGGTCGACTTTGTCACCAAGAATCTTCCCCTGGAAGAGTGTATTGTCCAACCTTTTGAGAAGGTTCCCTCATTGCATCTGCTTCCTCCGGGCAATGCCCCCTTGGTTCCTTCAGCCATTTTCTCCAATCCCCGGTATGTGAAAGGCATTGAGTTCCTGAAGACAGTCTACGACTTCATCATCATCGATGCACCCCCGCTTGATTCCGCAAGTGAATTGCTTTCCATCTCCAAACATGTGGATGGTCTGATCGTCACCGTACGTGCCGGCATCACCAGCAAGGGGTCTCTGTTCGATTTGGTGAGCAACCTCAAAACGGCGAACGCTCCGTTGCTTGGGTTTGTGTTCAATGGTGTCATTCCCGGTTCATTCTCCAGTTACGGGTATGGATATGGGTATGGAAGAGGATATTCCTCCTATGCGAACCGATACGGCGGAGGAAAGCAAGGAGCAAAGAAATCCAAGCACCTGAGCAAAAAGCGCTCCACCAGCTGGTATCGCAAACGGTACAAGCAGGATCTCAAGACCAGAGGGAAGGTTGCAACCGAGCAGTTTGAACCGATGCTTGCATTTGGACCTGATTCCGAATACAAGACAATGCAAGATCTGATTGATTCTTCATTCGATGACAGGGATTTCCTCTCATTGCAGAGAAGGCAGGAGCATGGAACCAAGCCTGTGGAGACTGCAAAGCCCGTGGAGACTGCAAAGCCTGTGGAGACTGCAAAGCCTGTGGAACCTGCAAAGCCTGTGGAAGCTGCAAAGCCTGTGGAACCTGCAAAGCCTGTGGAACCTGCAAAGCCTGTGGAACCTGCAAAGCCTGTGGAACCTGCAAAGCCTGTGGAACCTGCAAAGC
>RZYT01000135.1 GCA_009930195.1 Spirochaetia bacterium
CCCCAAGCTCATCTATGTGCTGGACGAGGATAACATCACCGAGGATGCGCCTTACTGGTATCTGACGGTGCTGGCTGCAAAGTGCTCTGCCCGGCGCATGGTCCCTGACTATATCAGCGCCAAGGTGATGAAGCAGCTGAAGGGCGATGTCTACAGCTGCATGGGATGTCGGGCTTTTCTGACCCCAGATACCGCTGGCCTGAACCCGGACGGCAGCCATAAATACTATGGCCGCTTCAACCAGGGTGTGGTCACCATCAATCTGGTGGATGTGGCTTGCAGCGCAGAAGGGGACGAAGAGAAGTTCTGGCAGCTGATGGAGGAACGAACGGAGCTTTGCCATAAGGCACTGCGCATCCGGCATGAAACGCTGCTGGGTACACCCTCCGATGTGGCCCCCATCCTTTGGCAGTACGGAGCCATCAGTCGCCTGGGAAAAGGTGAGAAGATCGACCGACTGCTCTACGACAACTACAGCACCATCTCTCTGGGCTATGCAGGTCTGTGTGAGTGTGTCTACCGCATGAAGGGTGTGAGCCACACCGAAGCCGCTGGCCACGACTTTGCCATTGCGGTCATGGAGTTCCTCAACAAGAAGACCGCCCAGTGGCGGGAAGCGGAGAATATCAGTTATTCCCTTTACGGCGCTCCCATGGAGAGCACCACCTACAAGTTCGCCAAGAACCTGCAACGGCGCTTTGGCATCATCCCCCATGTGACGGATAAGCAATATATCACCAATTCCTATCACGTCCATGTGACGGAAGAAATCGATGCGTTTTCCAAGCTGGGCTTTGAAGCAGAGTTCCAGCCCCTGTCTCCCGGCGGCGCAATCTCCTATGTGGAGGTTCCCAACATGCAGCACAACATCCCTGCGGTGCTCTCGCTCATGCGGTTCATCTACGACAACATCATGTATGCCGAGCTGAACACCAAGAGCGACTACTGCCAGGTGTGCGGCTTTGACGGTGAGATTCAGGCAGTGGAGGACGACGGCAAGCTGGTCTGGGAATGCCCCAACTGTGGCAACCGGGACGAGAAGAAGCTGAATGTCTGCCGCCGGGTCTGTGGCTACCTTGGCGTGAACGCCTTCAACCAGGGCCGGATGTCCGAGATCGCAGAGCGTGTCCTGCATCTGTAAAGGAGTGCGGGGCCATGAACTATTGCGGAATCAAGAAAACGGACATCGCCAACGGCCTGGGTGTCCGGGTATCCCTCTTTGTTTCCGGATGCCGGAACCACTGCCCCGGATGCTTCCAGCCGGAGACCTGGGATTTTGATTTCGGAGAGCCGTTCACCCGAGATACCGAAAAGGAGATCATGAAAGCCCTGCGTCCTTTCTGGATTCAGGGCCTTTCCATCCTCGGCGGTGAGCCCATGGAGCCGGAAAACCAGAAAGCGCTGCTTCCGTTCCTCAAACGAGTACGAAGAGAACTGCCGGACAAAGATGTCTGGTTGTACACCGGGTACAGGCTGGAGGATATTGCGGAATCCCCGCTGCTCCACTATGTGGATGTCCTGGTGGACGGTCCCTTTGTGGAAGCAGAAAAAGATGCAGGGCTTCCGTTCCGTGGGAGCCGAAACCAGAGGATCATACAGCTGTGAGAGGAGAAAGTCAGATGGAAGAATACGATGGAACGGTACGCTGCGATGCCTGTGGATGCGCATTCCCCCTGGACTTTGAGACCCGCGTGGACGGGGAAATCGAAACCACCTTCTTTCGCTGTCCGTTCTGCGGCAAGGGGTATGTGGTCAGCGTGACCGATGAAGCCCTGCGGAGGAACATTCAGGAATATGTGCAGCTATACAAACGGAATCAGAAGAAACGGCTCTCGGAGCGGACGCAGAAACGGCTGCAGAAGCTGAAGGCATCCAATGTGAAGCGGTGCGAGGAGCTGAAAAAGCAGTACCCCCTGGAGGGAGAAAGGACGGAACCGGATGTCGGAGAGTAACATGATCGACCTGTCCAAGGTAATCGGGGTTTACGGCCTTTGCAATACTGGGGCGGTTCTGGTGCATGCCATTGACTACCCGGAAGATAAGGTCCTGGCAAGCATCAACGGTGAGAACCCTCAGTGGTGTGAGCTCACCGAGGCCTGTCGGGAAGGGGAAGATGAGCTGGAGACGGGATTTTTTCTCGGCTCTATTTTTGTACCGATCTGCGAGGTTATGAGATTTTATGGAGGAAGCGAATGAAGAAAACTGCGGAATTGAAGGTCCTGCCGGTATCGGTACTCAAACCGGCAGAATACAACCCCAGAAAGAAATTGAAGCCTGGGGATAAAGAGTACGAGAAGATCAAGAACTCCATTGAGGAGTTTGGCTTTGCCGACCCGCTTGTGGTCAACGCAGACATGACCATCATCGGCGGTCACCAGCGTCTGACCGTGGCCATGAGCCTTGGGTACACCGAAGTGCCCTGTGCCGTGGTGGATGTCGATAAGACCCGGGAGAAGGCGCTGAACATCGCCCTCAACAAGATCACCGGCGCATGGGATGATAACCTCCTGGCTGATCTTTTGAAGGACATCGAGAACAGCAGCTTTGACCTGGGCTTTACCGGTTTTGACCCGCCCGAGATTGAGACGCTGTTCAATAAAGTACACAGCAAGGAAGTCAAGGAGGATGACTTCGATGTCGATTCCGAGCTGAAGCAGCCCTGCTTTTCCAAGACCGGCGATATCTGGCATTTGGGAAAGCACACAGTAATCTGCGGCGATTCCACCGACCCGGATGTGTATCACAAACTGCTGGGCGATACCAAGGTCAATCTGGTCTGCACCGATGCACCGTACTTTGTGAAGCTGGAAAACGCATCCGGCACCATCAAGAACGATGATCTGGATGACAAATCCGCCTATGAATTCCTGATGAAGGTGTACGCCAACTTCAAGAATGCGATGGCGCTGGACGCATCCATCTATGAGTTCTATGCGACCATGAAGGCGCGTGTGTTTTACGATGCCTTTGAGGATGCGGGGTTCAAGGTTGGTGCCGGCCTGATCTGGAAGAAGCCGAGAGCGCCGCTGATGCGTACCGACTGGAAGTTCAATTCGGAGCCTATCATCTTTGGCTGGCGAAAGGACGGACGGCATCGCTGGTACGGCGATCAAAAGCAGACCAATGTGTTTGAATTCGACGGCATCAAGAACTCCAAGGAAGAGGGCTTTGGTCATCCTTCCAGCAAGCCGGTTCCTCTGATTGCCTACCTCATCCGGCAGTCCACCATGACGAACGGCATCGTGCTGGACGGCTTCCTCGGCAGCGCATCTACCCTGATTGCCTGCGAGGAAATCGACCGCATATGCTACGGTGTGGAACTGGAGCCGAAGTTTGTGGATGTGGCAGTCAAGCGATTCCAGAAATACTGCATGGACAACAGTAAGACCGCTGAAATCTACCTGATGCGGGACGGACAGAGGCTGACCTTCGAGGAGGCAGTGGCAGCGATGCCGGGGGAGGCCACTCATGAGTAATGTGAAATACAGTTTCTCAGATGATGGGAAGACTGGATATGGGTGGCTTTCAGATGGAACGAGGTTCCTCTTTGATGCCGAGGATTTTGAGAAGATCCGGGACATCAACTGGTATCGGAATCTGAACAACGGTGATACACGACGGCTTTATATCACGACACAGAGTGGAGTATACCTGCACCGGTATATCATTCCCGATGTTCCTTCTGGATATGAGGTGGATCACATCAGCCTCGACACGCTGGATAACAGGAAATGTAATCTGCGTGTCTGTACGCACCAGCAGAATCAGTGCAACCAGCCCCTGCAGGTTAATAATAGATCCGGTGTATCTGGTGTGAGTTATTATCCTCCACGCGGGAAGTACCGTGCGAGAATCAAATCAAGCCAGCATGATATCCATTTGGGGTACTACCTGACGTTTGAAGAAGCAGTCCAGGCCAGAAATGTTGGCATGGAGTGCATGTTCGGAGAGTACGGGCGCTATAACGATGTGCCAGATGCTCCCGACTGGATACGAAAACAGGTGACAGAAAAGTGTATGCGCTTTGCAGACTTTGCAGTTTGCGGCGCATTCTGTTTTTCTGGGGAGGCTGCCAATGGATAGCGGATATGAAAACAGTGATGCTTGTCCTGTTCCTTGTGGTGTGTGTATTCCTGATCCTCTTTGACCTCCTGATGATTTTGAGCATGATTCCATTCTCAAGATGGGAGGACCGAAAGAGCAGAAAACGCATGAGGAAAAACCTGAGAAAAGCCACAAAACGGAATGTAAATTGAACCATTTACACCAGAATTCTTCCTCCATCTTTGGTAGGTATATGTCGCGGAAATGACTTGATATCTGTCAAAATAAGAGCGAATATGTGACTACCAAAAAATCATGGAGGTATCAGATATGGTTATTCAATTCAACGTAAATGGCGAAGACCGCAAAGTGATGGTAAAGGCCATCGAGGACGAGCTGGGGGTAAAGGCGACCTACCTTGGAGTCCCGAGCTGTGCATATCAGATTGGGAGCTTCAAGGTGGGCAAGCTCGGTGAGCTGGAATTTGCAGACGGAGAGATGACCGAGGAAGTATCCAAGGTGATCGACGCTTGCATTCGGGCCACCGGCGTTACCCCGGAGGGTTTACCGGAAGCCGAGAGCGACCAGGAGGAAGCAGAGAACACCCAGGAAGAAGCGCCGATGCTCACGATTTCGGTTCCCCTGGACAAGGTGAAGGTCGGCAATCTCACCGCTCTTGTGGATGCCAAGGCCGGGCTGATCCGAACAGCACTGGGAGTCCAGGACCTGCGCATCGATGTGGGCGCAGAAAAGGTTTTCTTCCCTTGGTTTTGTGGCGACCTGGATGCGGATACGATTCAGGCCTACACCCAGTTCGTTGAAGCCCTCTGCAAGATGAGCGTAAACCAGAAGCGGGTTCAAGCCAAGGAGAAGCCTGTGGAGAATGAAAAGTACGCCTTCCGATGCTTTTTGCTTCGGCTGGGTTTCATCGGCGCAGAGTACAAGCAGACCCGCAAGGTGCTCCTGAAGAACTTTGAGGGGAGCAGTGCCTTCCGCACCCAGGAGGCCGCAGATAAGTACCGGGAGAAGCAAGAAGCCAAAAAGGCCGAGGCGCACCGCAGCGAGGAGGAAACAGAATGTTTGGAGTAACGCAGAAACAGGTGGAGCGGCTACGCCAGGAGTACCCGAAGGGAACCCGGCTGCAGGTGACCTTTATGGATGACCCGCATGGTGTTCCAGAGGGCACGGTGGGCGAGGTCGAGTTCATTGATGATGCTGGCCAGATTCACATGAAGTGGGAGAATGGAAGCTGCCTGGCCCTGATTCCCGGTGTGGACGGATTCAGAAGAATCTGAACACAATATGTGGTAGTTACACCATAATGTACACAAGAATCGGCACAAAACCTTGTGTAGTATATGTTGCCGAAATGACTTGATATATCTCCCGAGTAGAGCGAATATGTGTACACCGAAAGGAAATACACAACGCAAAAGCGAAGGAGATAATCAAGATGATGAACATGGTAGAAGCCCAGAAACAAACCTTTGGGGTAGAAATTGAGATGAACAACATCACCCGCAGAGATGCAGCGAAGCTTGCCGCAGAGTTCTTCGGAACCGGCAGATACGAGGACACCGCCAGACGCAACGGCTACTGCACTTGGAGCGCCTGGATGGCGGACGGCAGAGAGTTTAAATTCCAGAAGGATGTGTCAATCGCCGGACCGGATTCCCAGAAATGCGAGATGGTCACCCCCATCCTCACCTACGAGGACATGGAAACCCTGCAGGAGTTGGTCCGAATCCTCCGCAAGGCCGGGGCTCGAAGTGATGCCTCTCGGGGTTGTGGAGTTCATATTCACATCGGAGCAAAGGGCCACACCCCGCAGACACTCCGAAACCTGGCCAACATCATGGCAAGCCACGAGAGCCTGATTGCCGAAGCCCTGGACCTGGACCACGGCAGAATGAACCGCTACTGCAAAACGGTTGACCCCAAGTTTCTGGAGGTCCTCAACAAGAAGAAGCCCGACACCATGGCAGGGTTCGCGGACATTTGGTACACCACCCAGGATGCGGAGTACGGCAGAAGCCAGCATTACAATTCAAGCCGGTACCATATGCTTAACTACCACGCAACCTTTTCCAAGGGGACCATCGAGTACAGATTGTTTGAGTTCGAGGCCCCCAAAGACGGCAAGCAGAACGGACTCCATGCAGG
>RZYT01000512.1 GCA_009930195.1 Spirochaetia bacterium
AGCCTGTAGTCATTTCCGTCGATGAGTATGAGACCATCCGTCTCATAGATCATGAAGGCATGACTCAACAGGAGTGCTCCGAACAGATGGAGGTAGCGAGAACCACCGTGCAAGGTATGTATGACACTGCACGGAAAAAACTGGCTGCTTCCTTGGTGGATGGCAAACCGCTCTTCATCGAGGGGGGCGAATATCGCCTGCATGACCACAATGGACAAGGGTTGGGCAGATGCGGCCGTGGCTGCAGATGGAGATCCAGAATGACAGAGATTGAAGGAGAGAATCACCAATGATTGTTGCAGTACCGGCAGAAGAGCAGAAATTAGACAGCCCCCTGTGCGTCTCATTTGGAAGAGCACCCTATTATTGTATTTTTGATACAGAGAATCAGAAGAGCAACTTCATCGTAAATGAGGCGGCACAAAGTCCTGGAGGAGCCGGCATCCAAGCGGCCCAGGATTTGGTGGATGCGAAGATCACCACGCTGATCACCTTTCGCTTGGGAGAAAATGCTGCAAAAGTGCTGAAAGCCGCAGACATATCCCTGCTTAAGGCTCTCAACCTCAGCATCGCAGACAATATCAGTGCACTGCTTGAGAACAAGCTTGCTGAATTGGATGCCATCCATGCTGGATTTCATCATGCCCACTGACCGCACCATAGCGGTGCTCAGCGGCAAGGGAGGCACCGGGAAGACCTTGGTCAGCGTCAATCTTGCTTCTGTGGCGCAGCGGGCCACCTACATCGATTGTGATGTGGAAGAGCCGAATGGGCATCTCTTTCTCAAGCCTTCCTACGTACAGGAAGAGGTGATTACCGTAGGCAAGCCTGTCGTCGATCAGAATCTCTGCGATGGCTGCAGGATCTGCAGCAAAGCCTGCGCCTTCAATGCCTTGGCTGTCATAGGCAAGCAATTGTTGATCTTTGATGAGATTTGCCACAGTTGCGGCTTGTGCATGCATCTCTGTCCCAACCATGCGTTGACCGAGGTTCAGAAACCACTGGGAGTTGTCCGTAAGGGAAACAGCGGTACAATCACATTTCTCTCTGCAGAGATGCGCATCGGAGAGAGCTCGGCCGTCCCGCTCATCAAAGCCTTGATGAGGGAAAAACACAGCGGGCTCACCATCATCGACAGCCCTCCAGGCAGCGGTTGCCTGGTGACGGAAACCATTTCCCATGCCGATTTTTGCCTCCTGGTCGCTGAACCCACCATCTTTGGTGCACACAACCTTGCAATGGTACATGAGCTTGTT
>RZYT01000513.1 GCA_009930195.1 Spirochaetia bacterium
GATGCCGTTGTGGTCGAACTTTGTTTCCGTTGATGCGTATAAACATGGGATCACTGGCTGCACCTCCTCTCATAGCGTCCACCAGCGGGGAATGACTTCCACCGCTGTGATACCGCCCGTCCATGTGATCTGTGTTTTGCCCTCCGGCAGTTCCGGGAAATCATCCGAAAGAATGGTCTCATTGCAAAAGCCGGAAGCGTTGTAAGCATTGTGCGTCTCACAGTTGAGCAGCACATAGTCCTTGATGCTGTGGATGGTGATCTTCTCCTCGCCCACATACAGCTCACCGCCAGAATCTCCATAGACTTTGAAGATGGGCTGTGCCGGAAAAGCAAAGGGATTTTTGAGGGTTGCCCTGCTTTCTAGCCGGATACTCCTCTGCCCGTCCACGCTCCAACGCTGGGGCTTACAGTTGAAGGTCAGCTCCATCTCTGCGGCTTTCTGGGCGGTGACATCAAAGGCAAGGGCATCTTTACAGACCGCCATTCGGAAGAAATCCGGGTCGTAGGTGTCCTGCAACTTCTGATACCCCACCGGCGACAGAAGCCATGCTTTGACTGCTGCGGTCTTGGCCGGCAGACCATTGAAGAAAAACGCCTTGTACTTGATATCCACGTTCTGATATCTGCGTCTTCCTGTCCTTGCATTCTCGGTGATGATGTCCCCGTTCCTGCCGGGTACGGAGGTACTCTCCACATCCGCAGCCGGGGAATCATACACACCGGGACCAGACAAATATAAAAGGAAGTCTTTGCTGGACTTCCCTGCAAAGGACAGATACTGTCTGGCGTATCTGCCTTTGAGCTGAAACTGTGATACTGTCTGCTTTGGGGTGTTATAGCCCATACGCATCTCCTCCTTTACTTGAAGACCGAATCATCTTCGTGGATCATGCCGTTGATCTTATCAGCAACGGTCTGTGCGAGTTCATCATCGTTCCGGGCGTTATAGCCATTGACCGTGATATACACACCGCCAAGGTTGGTCGTCCGGGTCGTACCGTCTCCGGCTAAAGCCGCCTGCGGGAAGTTCCAGCCAGAACCATCGAAGTGCGGCAAGGTCAGTTCCGGCAGGCTGAAGGAACTGATGCCCTCCATTCCCTGCTGTACCTTTGCTGCCATCGACTTGATCTGGCTGATCAGTCCGCCCTCACCTTTCTTGATGCCGCCGGACAGCAGCTTCATAAAGTCGGGCATATAGGTGTCCGCATCTGCCAGCGGCCCCTCATCCGGCACCGAGAAGTGCAGGAACGA
>RZYT01000136.1 GCA_009930195.1 Spirochaetia bacterium
GGGCTTGAGAATAGCCAAACCTGTGGGAAAAGGCATGTTGAGCGGTCATATGGAAGGGGTCTATACCGATCCATATCTTTACTTGAGAAGCCTTGATGGTGATGATAGTCAGACTGCTGGAGACCATACAGATTCTCTCAATTATATCATTGCACTCCGTCGTTGGTTTTCCGACAAGGTTGTGTATGACCAAGACTACCTTGGCTACCGCTACGGAGGGGATGCCTTGGTGCTCAGCTCTGCTTTTGGGTATCGCGAGCCTGATGCCTGGTATCTAGGTGGGCGCTTTTTTGGAATGGCACATGGCGAGATTGACAAGAACTCCCTCTGGGTCAAGGGCGATCTTGACCTGGCTCCAACCGGCAGTCCAACCTTCTATCTGATGGGAGGCGTTGCAGGGGGGATGAGCAAGGACAGCTGGGACTTCTACGGCTCGCTCGATCTGCTTGCCAAGATACATGAGTACCAGCTTCAGAGCGACCTGCAGCTGGTTATGGGCGCCTCCTACTCCTTGCGCTGAGCTTATGCAAGGCTATCATCAACGAAGGAAGTATGAAGAGGGTGGCGAAGGTTGTCACCAGCAGAGCGAAGCTGAGCAGCAGGCCGAAGTATCTGATCGGCAGAAAGCTTGCAAACAGCAGTACCAGAAGACCGAGGATGAGAGCTGAGGACGTGAGCAGGATTGGTCTTCCCGTATCTTCCAGAGTCTGGGCCACCACAACCTCATAGGGCAGGGCAGGATGCTCTGCCTGTCTTCTTCTGAAGCGCAGCAAGAAGTGGATGGCTGCATCCACACCTACGCCCACCGTTACCGATGCAAAGATGATCGTCACCACATCGAAGGGGATGTCCAGCAGGTACATGAACAGGTAGTTGCCCATGATGCCGGTGAGTGTGGGGACCAAGGCAAATACTCCTGTCTTGAAGGATTTGAACTGGATGATCACAATGAAGAGTACCAGCACAAGGGAGAGCAGCAGGGAGCGATTCTGATCACTTGCAATGCTCTTGCTCATCCGCAATGCATCAACACCGACTCCCCAGTCATCAATGATAAGTTCACTCGGAAGCAGATGTCTTGCATCCCTGATGGACTGTTGGAGCTTTTGCACACTTTCCAGGCTTTCCCAGCTGTTGTACCTGCTGTCGAAGGAGCGGACGGTGATGGTAATCCTTGAACCATCCTCGCTGATGAGAGAGGAGAGCATGGGGTGCTCCATCTGCTTGCTCACCACCACCAACAATCGGGAGAGCGTCAAGAGCAAGCCTGGGGTATCGGGGATCTGGGAAGTACCCTGATGCACCGAGTGGAGGAAAGCGACATACCGACTGAAGGAGAGCATGTGGGTGATGTCCTTGTTGGTGCGAAGCAACTCCTCTTCGAATGCATGCACTTGCTGCAGGACATCCGGGCGCAGGAAGTAGTTTTTCTCCTGCTCCGGGGCTGTGAGGGTGATGTAATGAGGATCCGAACCTCCGATTTCCTGTGCAAACGCAATTGATTGGGCTATGAGCTGGTCGTTCTTCGGAAAGTAGGTCAAATAATCGGTTTCGATGCTTACCTGTTGTTTGGTGAAGATGAAAGAGACCAACAGGGCCGCAAAGAGGATGATGGCAACTGGCCAAGACCGGACGGAACGAAGACTGAGCGTATGGACAAGTCGGGCAATGGGCCCATGGGTGAACGTCCTCAGATCCTTTTGCTTTGGGGTTGGGAGTATCGAGAGGATGGCTGGTATGTACAGCATGGAGAGCAGGGCACAAAAGAAAATTCCCAGCGATACGGCTATTCCCAGTTCCTTGAAGGCTTCCAGCTCACAAATCAGGAGGGAAAGAAACCCTACGATGGTGGTAAGGCAGGCACCGAAGATGGTCTTGCTGATTCTTGTCACCGAATCAACAATCTGCTGATTTCGCTCCTCCTTGGTGGCATTTGCGGAAAGACTCCGATAGTACTCACTCAGCACATGAATGGCATAGGATGATCCAAGGATGAGTACCATGGAGGGGACAATGATATTCACCACCGTCAATGCATACCCCAGCAACACCATGCAGGCAAGTGTCCAGACCAAGGCGATGAGGGAGAGGGAAAACGGAATGATGACAGCCCGCTTGGAACGGAAGGCAAGGTAGAAGAGCAGTACGATGACTGCCATACAGAGAATGAGCAGCCTATTGAGGTCGTGGGAGAGATAGAAGAGTACCCTATCCTCAAAGAGCGGGGTTCCGATGAGTGAGACCTCGGCATAGTTGGAGAGGATGTTCACAATGTCCCGGATCTTCTGGTGAACGTCTGCTTGGTCGGTGCGTTTTTCCTTCAGGGCTACCTGGAAAAGCAGGGCATTGCCCTCTTCGGTGGAGAGCAGCCCCTTCGCAATTTCATCGGCTTCCAGCCTTTGCTTGAAGATTTTTGCATCTTCATCGGTCCAGGAACTCCCTTCCTTCACTGGGCTGAGGGGGAAGGTGGAAAGTCTGGTTCCTTTCTTCTGGACCGTGACGAAGGAGAATGGTGAAAGCGGCTTTTTGACTTCTTCCAGTGTGGATAGCTCATCAAGGACCTTTTGGACCGCGTTCAGGGTGTCGGCAGTAAAGACCTGTTCGCCCTCGATCAAACAGTAGAGGTCGCCGGGTGTAGATCCACTGACGTTGAGTACCTCTTGCCTGAGCATCCTGTGTTCCTCCTTGGGAGGCAGCAAGTTGATGTATTCACTATTGAGCTCAAGCGAAGGAAGCATGGTCAGCGCTGCAAGGGTGCAGGCTAGGATGAGAAGAAGCACAACTTTTGTGTGTCGTAGGACAAATGA
Organism: Spirochaetia bacterium; assembly: GCA_009930195.1. GTDB lineage: Bacteria > Spirochaetota > Spirochaetia > Sphaerochaetales > Sphaerochaetaceae > Sphaerochaeta. The sequence goes on from RZYT01000136.1 coordinate 2,808, forward strand.
GATGAGCGTATGCACCCTGGGGCCCCTTGTGTGGTTTCCCCTATAGTGTAAGGAGTCATAGTCCAGTTGTAAAGGAAGAATCGCTTTAGGCTATCTCTGTTCTCTTATACTTGGTTCTCAGCACTTCCTTGGCATCATCGATGATCATGGACGCGAACCGATCGCTGTCAAAGGTGAGGGGAAGGAGCCTGAAGGCCTCTTCCATCGCTTGTTGGGCCTCCGGGTTCAGGCTGTACTGTTGGAGGATGTCCACTTGCTTGGGCACGGAGTTTTCCACCCAGCCCACCTTTCTTCGTTCAAAGAAGATGGTGGTCGGCCATGCAGCGTAGAGCAGGTTGGAGATAAGGAAGGGACGCTTGAGTGAAAGCGACTCCATCAGGGAGTTCGCCCCAGCTTTTCCTGCCTGTACATCGCAGGCACAAATGTATTGGTGGATGTTTTTCACAAAGCCGGGAGTATGAAGCCGGAAGTCAGGGTTTCTCTCCTTGAAAAGCTTGTACTGGAGCTTCGTGGAGGGGCTGAGATTGCCTACCGTGATAATCTGCCAATCGAGTCCTTGCTTGACCACCTCTTCCAGGAAATCTGTTGTTCCGATACCCTCTCCCCCGAGGTTGAGCAGCACGGTGAACTTGTCTTCCAACCCCAGTAGGGTACGAGCTTCCCCTTTTTCCAATGGCTGGCTGAACATCATCTCCGTCTTGAGCGGGAAGGGGCACAGGGAGATCGTCTCTTCCTTCTGCCCCTGCTTGATGGCAAGTTCCTTGCCGATCTCGGTGCAGATGTACAGCTTGTCCAACTCACTGTTGATCCCAAGGTTCGGGGTGAAGACGACATCTGCGGCATATTCGAAGACAGGTACTTCAAGGCCAAGGTGCTTCACCATCGGTTGTATCAGAGCCCCGGCGAGGAAGTGGGGAACCACTATGCAATCCGGCCTATGTTTGTCAAACCACTGCCCGAAATCCTTGGGTCCGTGGGAGTGCTTGGAGAAGAAGCGTATGATGCTTGCGTTGAATCGGGTATCGGCCTTGGGGTTGATGAAGGCCTCATAACGGGGAAAATGCAACAGGAATCGCCAGTTGTTCTTGCTCATCCAGTTGATGATGGGGGCATTGCATGCAGAAAACAGATCATCCACCACTGTGGTATGCCCAAGGCGGATGAAAGCATCGGAGAGGGCCTGTGCCGGTGTAAGATGTCCTTTCCCTGCGTCAACGTAGAACAAAGCAATATGCATATCTCTACAATAGGGAATTATCGGACAAGAAACAAGTCTGAACTTGCTCCAAAAGCAGGCTTATGAACCGATCTGAATCAAAAGAGATGGGAAGCGTCGAAAGCCTGTCTTCCATGGCTTTGCGTTGTTCCTCCGACTGCGCAAACGCTTGGAGGATGTCAGCTTGCTTGCGATGATTCCTCACCACCCAGCCAACTTGGTAGCGGGCAAAGAATCTTGCGGTATCACGGGCGGCATGCAACAGTTCGCTGATCATGAAAGGCCGCCTCAGTGACATGGACTCCATCAGCGCATTTGCTCCAGCCTTGCCTGCCTGTACATCACATGCACACATGTAGGTTCCGATGTTTGTGACAAACCCGGGGCTTTCAATGAGAAGCGTAGGATAACGGCTTTGCAACTCTGCAAGCCGGGTCTTCATATGCTCACGCAGCATGCCAACCACGACAATCTGCCAATCAAGACCCCGCTTTCCCAGTTCCTCAACCAAGGCTGTGCTTCCGATCCCCTCACCCCCAAAATTCAGAAGAAGCGTGAACCTGTCCTCCAGGTTGAGCAGCTTTCTTGCTTCCTGTTTGGAGAGCATCTCCATCGTCTGGACTGATGATTGCAAGGGAAACGGAGCAAACACCACCTGCTCTTTGCGATACCCCTGTCGGGAGAGGTTCTCCATGCCGATGAGCGTGGGAACAAATATCCGGTCGATATTGCGGTTGAATCCTGCAGTGGGGTTGTTGAAGACATCTGCCGCATAGACGAAAATGGGGGCCTTGAGTTTTTCTTTCTTTGCAATGGCGGTGATGATCGTTCCCCCGAGGAAGTTGGTACAGAGGATAAAGTCGGGTTGTGTTGCCTCGTACCATGTCAGAAAGGCTTTGCGCACCGGAAGAATGAGGGGGAGGGTGGAGAGCCAGAATGCTGTGAACCGGGTATCCTGTGTTGCGTGGAAACACCGCTCCAGCTGGGGGTGGCGGAGGAGGAACCTCCATTCGGCTCGACAAAACCACTGCCAAAAAGGGGAGTTCAGAATGGCGAACATGTCCTCGACACACCCTGTGTGCCCAGAACGCAGCAGCGCATCATACGCCGCCTTCGCAGGAACATAATGCCCCTTTCCCGCATTGACATAGAGCATGGCTCCAAACATCGTTGCTCCTCGGTAGTCATCATAGCGGTATGAACTCATCCCGGCAAGTGCACAAATGAACTTGTTCGCACAATACCAGAGGGGTATAGTACACGTAGGGGGATTGTGTGAGAGTACTCATCACCACCGATTTCTACCTTCCTACCCTCGGAGGGGTCACCACGGTCGTGCTGAATGAACGGAGCACACTGACCAAGCTTGGTCACGAAGTGCGCCTCCTCACCATCGGGCCAAGGCGGACATCCTACTATGAGGATGGGGTATATCATCTGCATGCATCGTCTGTGAAGCTCTTCCCCGACTCCTCCATGACTTTCTCGTATCATGATCCTCTGCTTGCAGAGATCCTTGCTTGGAAGCCCGAGGTGGTGCACTCAAACAATGAGTTCTTCACCATGGGCTATGCACGACGAATTGCAAAAGCGTTGGGAGTCAGGCTGGTCCACACCTGTCATACCGACTTCACCCGATACAACGAGCAGATGCGCATCCGTCACCACCTGTGGGACCAGTTCATGGGCAAGGTTGTCAAAAGGCGGGTGCGTTTTTCGGACCTTCTCATCAGTCCTTCCGAAGCCCATCGCTCCATGTTGTGCCGCTACGGCATTGCCAAGGAGATGGTGGTGCTTCCCAGTGGTATTGAACTCGAGCGGTTTTCCCTTCCCCCGCTTGAGCATACGCTTTATGCATTACGTACGTCCTTGGGCTTGGTCAGTTCAGATTTCGTTTTGATGAGTGTTTCCAGGTTGGCAGCTGAGAAGCGCCTGAACCTCACCATCGACGCTTTTTTCCTGCTCACGGCCCTGCACAAGGAGGCAAAGCTGGTCATCGTCGGAGGAGGACCGAAGGAAGCAAGCCTGAAAAAGCAGGTGCGTGATCTTGGTTTGGAGAAACAGGTCATCTTCACCGGTTTTGTTGCACCTGCTGACATTCCTCTCTACTACCATATCGCTGACCTCTTCGTCTCTTCCTCGATCAGGGAGTCCCAAGGTCTGGG
>RZYT01000514.1 GCA_009930195.1 Spirochaetia bacterium
TGCACGGTCAAGCGGGAGAGCAGCGACGGCCGTATCGCAACCTTCATCGAAGTCGACGCCCCCTTGTGGGTCACCGTCATCCCCTGGTTCAGGGACAAGAGTGGGGTGGCTCGCTTTGTCATGGTGGACCAGTTCCGCCATGGCTCGGCAACCATCACCCGCGAGTTTCCCGCCGGAGTGGTGGAAAAGGGTGAAGATCCCTTGGTTGCAGCGCTCAGGGAGCTGAAGGAGGAGGCCGGCCTTGAAGGCGGTACTGTTACCGCCTTGGGCAATGTAAGCCCAAACTCCGCTTTCATGAACAACCGTTCCTATTTCTATCTGGTGGAGCAGGCCAGCCATACCAGTGGCCAGGAGCTTGACGAGAATGAGCAATTGGATGTGCTCTCCGTTCCTGTCGCCGATGTGCTTCGGGACTTGGGCACGGGCATCTATGACAACGGCATCATGTGCATTGCGCTCTTCTTCTTCTTGCGGGAAGCGGGGAAGCGCCCGTATCTGATGCAGTAGCAGACAAGGAGACTTTTCATGAACCTGAAACGAATCACGGCACTCTTGCTTGTAGTGGCGGCACTGGCCTTATTCTCTTCCTGTCTTTCGAGCAAGGACCTTGTGCGTACCATAGAGGTAACGGGTACTTCAGAAGTGACGCTCACTCCCGATATCGCCTCTTTCTCCATCCAGGTCAGTGAGCTGGGAAAGACCACCAGCGATGCCCAAAGCTTTGCCAATGAGAAAATGGCCATGATCCTCGCCGTCCTGAGAGAAAACAAGGTGGCCGAGGAAGACATCAGGACCACCAGCATCAATCTGAGGCCCAGCTACCAGTGGCTCGATGGCAAGCAGTACCTGGAGGGACAGGTCGCCAGCCAGAGTGTCTCGGTTACTTTGCGCAATCTCTCAATCCTGGGCACGGTCATCGATCAGCTTGGTGAGGTGAGTGGCATCATGCTCAACTCGGTGATGCTCGACAAGGAAGATAAGGGTGAAGGACAGGCAGAGGCTCGCTCTCTTGCCGTCGCCAATGCTCTTGAAAAAGCGCAACTCTATGCCAAGGAAGCAGGTATGCAGGTCGGTAAGCCGATTACCATCAGTGAGTATGCCTCTGTTTCCAATCCCTACAACCCCCGGATGAAACTGGCTATGGCCAGCGAAGCAGCCTATGACATGGCTACGGAGGTCCCTGCAGGAACGTTGCAGCTCTCATCAACCGTCTCGATGGTGCTTGAAATGTATTGAAATAGGGGCGTAAAAAG
>RZYT01000515.1 GCA_009930195.1 Spirochaetia bacterium
CCCCAGGCCTCGCCAGTGCCCCAGAAGGTTGAAAAGGCGTACCCTGATGCTTTGGAGGCTTCTCGCATCTATGAAGGGTGCGCGGTCATCAGGGATCTGATGGAGCATCCAGAGAAACAGAGCGAGCCGCTATGGAAAGCATCACTGGACAACCTTTGCCTGGCATCGGATGGTAATCAGGCGTGCCACGAGTTCAGCCAGGGCTACGGAGGCTATTCGTTCGAGGAGACCGAGCGCAAGATCGCCCATGCCCAAAAGAGCCGAAAGCCGTGCACGTGTGAGCATTTTCGCACACTCGGTGCCGACTGCCCCGAAGTCGGTTGTGGCGTCAAGGCTCCCATCGTATTCGCCCTTCCCACCGCTTGGGATCGGATCCAGAGCCTGCTTATGCAAGAGAAGCTGGATCCGGCGCAGTTGCTTGAGGAAGACAATATGGAGTTGCTCGCGATCGCCAAGGACCGGTATCCCACCGAGTACGCTTATCTGAAGGTGAAGCTGAAGAAAGCCGGATTTGGTCTGCGCGATATCGAGCGGGCGGTCAAGCAGACGAGGGCACGCCTATACCAAGCGACCGCCGAGGATGATTTCATAGATGAACCCAACGAGATCGAACTTGATGGCCTGGACCTTGGGGGGATGATGGATCCCCCGAGCTACCATGTGAGCATGGAAGGGGGTGTGCTGTCGTTCCATAAGGAGGATGGTGAAACCCTGAGTGGCGTGCTGTGCAGCCGACCGGTCGTGATCACGCGCATCATGGAGAATGTCGACACCGGCTGTGAGCGCATGGAGCTCGCCTTCTGGCGTAGTGGCCGTATCAAGCACCTGGTCGCCCAGCGTTCGGAGCTGCTGAACAAGAACTCGCTGGTCAAGTACGCGGATACCGGATTGCCGGTAACTTCGGACAACAATGAGGGGATGGTACGATACCTCAATGCGTTCGAGGTTGCCAACCAGGAGATGATCCCGCTCTCGCGCAGCCTGGGCCGCATCGGGTGGCTCTCCTGCTTCAAGGAATTCTATCCTTGTCACTACCAAGGCCAGATCGTCTTCGAGGATGCCGACCAGGACCTGGTCAAGGCGATCGGCGAGCAAGGCGACTATGAGCTATGGAAACAGACAGCGTTGAAGCTCAGGGAGAATCCCATCTCCCGAGCGATGCTGAACGCAGCTGCGGCCTCGGTGCTGCTTGAGCCCTTGAAGCTGAGGATCTTCATCCTGCACAGCTGGTTCTCATCGCGTAGCGGCAA
>RZYT01000516.1 GCA_009930195.1 Spirochaetia bacterium
TGCCCCCACTGCGATGGGCATGGCAATGAACGATGCAAACGGCAACTACAGCCTCTTCCTGTTGACGATTGCCGCAGTCACCTTGACCCTCACCATCGTTGCCAACATCTTCTCCAAGGGATTTTTCAGCATCATCCCGATTCTGCTCGGCTTGCTTGGCGGATACTTCTTCGCCCTTATCATCGGCCTCATCTTCCCCCAGTACGCCTTGATCAGCTTTGCAGCAGTCAAGGATGCGGCATGGTTCGGTCTGCCGACTTTTGCACTTCCAAAATTCAATGTGGTTGCGGCTGTAACCTTCATCGTGGTATCGCTGGCAACCATCTGCGAGCATCTCGGGGACACCCTGACCATCTCCAAGGTCGTAGGCAAGGATTTCTACAAGGATCCGGGTCTCGATCGGACCATCGCCGGTGACGGTCTGGCCACTCTTTGGGCTTCCTTCTGGGGCGGACCTCCCAACACCACCTATGGTGAGAACATCGGTGTTTTGGCACTTACCCGCGTCTACAGCGTTTGGGTGACCGGAGGCGCTGCAGTAGTTGCCATTTTCCTCTCCTTCTTCCCCAAGTTCGGCGCTCTCATCCAGACGATTCCCAATCCGGTGCTTGGTGGAATTTCCATGCTGCTGTTCGGCACCATCGCCTCCAGCGGCCTGAGAACCTTGGTCGATGCAGGCGTCAACTACGAGGACAAGCGCAACCTGACGATCAGCAGCGTAATCCTGGTGATCGGCATAGGTGGAGGGACCCTCTCCTTCGCAATGGGAAAGAACCTTACGTTCTCTCTCGCCGGTGTTGCTCTTGCCACACTGGTCGGCATCCTGTTGAATCTGGTTCTGCCCAAGACCAAGGAATAAGTGCACCTGCAGGGTATTGGAAAGAGAAAGACCGCTCCATCGAGCGGTCTTTCTTCAATCTCAAGCAATGGTTACTCCACGGCCTTGCCATAGTAGGCGGCCTCGAAGAGCATCTTCACATCCAAGGCGGTAGGCTTTCCAGGGTTGGTAAGCGTGCAGGGATCCTCCCATGCATGCTCACTCATACGGTCCAGTACTTCCTTGAATTTGGCCTCGTTGAAGTCGACCTCGGTGCAATCCTTGAAGCAGGATGGAATGTCCATCTTCCTGTTCATCTCCTCGATTGCCTTGGAAAGGTCCGCAAGGCCAAGCATCTTCTCGGCATAGGCATACTTGTCGCTGACTTTGCGGTTGTAGGCGATGACATAGGGGAGCAGGATGGCATTGGCG
>RZYT01000517.1 GCA_009930195.1 Spirochaetia bacterium
GGGACTCATATCCTTCGTATAGAGCAAAAAGCAGTAAATCCGAGTGAGCAGTTTATCCAGAAGGTTTGTGAAGGGCTACACGTTGATCCGGAATACTTCACTGGTGAGATGCCTGTGGATCAGGCGGTCCAGAAGGTTGAAGTGGACACAGCGGGGGCTGGGCATCGGCTGAATATTGCTAGACAGGAAAAAGGCCTTAGCATGTGGGAGCTGTCCAGGAGAGCCGGTATCTCACAGCCACAGATCAGTATGCTGGAGAGCGGAAAATACCAGCTGAGGAGGAAAGCGGGGGAGAAACTCGCAGCTGTGCTTGAGGTTGGCGTGGATTGGTTGCTGACCGGGGATGAAGAGAAAAAGGACTTCCCGGCGGACAAAGCAATGGTAAACTGGCTGTGGCAGCATCCTGAGGTCAGGGAGGAGCTGTGGAAACGGATGAAAGATGAAATGAGTGGACAAATCGCGGACGAGCCATGATGCCCCTAGGAGCTTATAGGAGAGTTTTGTGGGTTGTGATATACCTGCGTGCTCTGGAACGCGACAGAAGCTCTCTGAGGGGCTTCTGATGACCGCAGAGGGTTACGGTATACCTGCATGCTCTGGAACACTCTAGAAGCTCTCTGAGGGGCTTCTGATGACCGCAGAGGGTTACGGTATACCTGCATGCTCTGGAACGCGACAGAAGCTCTCTGAGGGGCTTCTGATGGCTGCGGAGGGTACGGTATGCCTGCAGCTCTGGAACGTCCTAGAAGCTCTCTGAGGGGCTGTGAAGGCTACAGGAGTACAACGGTAATATTTGTACTCATAGAGGATAGTGATTGTATGGAAGAAATGGTTGGTAAACGATTTGGCAAGTTGGTTATCATAGAATTTGAGAAGCGGAGTCCAAATGTACTGAGTAGATGTACTTGTCGATGTGACTGCGGAAATACCATCGAGATTGGTTTGGCTGCTCTCAGGAAGAAAACATCCTGCGGATGCGATTACCTGGACCCAAGAGCTGATATCACTGGAAAAAAGTATGGTAAGCTCACAGTTGAATCCCGCGTCATCGAATCCAATGTCGAAGCATTTGCAATGAAATGGAAGTGCCGGTGTGATTGCGGTAAGGAGATTACTGCCACCACACTTGCGCTCCAGGCCGGTCTCATTGTCTCATGTGGATGCACCGCTGCGGAAGAAGTGACCCTGGACCTTGCCAACGTCAACAGAGGAAATATTGAAAAGACAAATACACATATTCTCCAGGG
>RZYT01000518.1 GCA_009930195.1 Spirochaetia bacterium
GTTGTCCGCTTCCGGTTGGTTCTGCTGACTGGGAGAGCGTTTGGGAGCAGGTCCCAGTATGTAGGCACCTTCGTTGACCAGATCCTTGATTTTTGCCAACAACTCAGGACGCATTGTCTCCAGTTTTGGAAGGACAAGAACGCGGTATTGCGTGCCGTGGGGTAGCGTCAACAGGCCATCCTTGACGGTCATGTCCCGCAAGATCACTTCTGCATTGATATAATCAAACTGATATCCTAGAGGAAGTGCAGGATCAGTGACACCGGTCATTTTTGGAGCATCTTCACCGATGAAGTAAGCCACATCGGCAACGTTGAGCCCCTGCTGTAACATGAAATTGGTACGTTTCAGATATTGGGTGAATAGATCCATATGGGTAAACCAGCTGTTCTTCCGGTCAAATTCATTCCCAAACCAGGCATTCACGCCGGGATTTTTCTCTTCGTAGGGTTGCATGATATATAGATGGAGAAGTGTATTGTTGATCCCTTCGGCGAAGAAGCGGTCGGTACGTTGTTTCATCATCGCAGGGTGTCTTGAGTAAGCCGGACCACCTGAAGTATTGGACTCGGCTGATATTTTTCTTTTCCCGTATATGTGACCTGCCGATGTGGCAGCACGGTTCTCGATATCACCCAGTTCACCCTGACTCCAGAATTCACCGCCAATCTCATCCGATTGACCACCATACATCAGGAATTCACCCGGGAATCCCCAATGTCCGTAGTTCTCTAACCAGGTGGTTAAGCCATGTTGATGGCTTACATCCCTGAGGCCTCCTACATAATCGTAAGCGACCTTGTCTGCGATCATTCTTCTCAAGTCCCAAAGGAAGCGGTCCGACTCCATCCGGCTGTTGACCACATAACCCCTGAAGACCGGCAGGTAGGGGAATGGATCATACCCGAAACGCTGCTCGAATTCTTCAAGTAACCCATCGGTGAAATTCTGTCCTCCTGTCTCATAACTATCCTGAACCACCACTTTGAATGTCTTTCTGTCAGCTTCAGGGATTCTCCTTAAGACCTCACCAATAAAACTGTCGAAATGAGCAGCTACCCATTTTTTGCTCATTTTATCCACCTCCAAACCGGTTGCCTCGGGTGAAGCTGGTGCATTGGTTACACCGGTGGGGGTCATACCCATTCGCAGAATGATCCATTCTCCTTCAGGTACATCCCAGTTAAGCAGACCCTCTTCGTTCATCTGTTGTGTAAGATCGATGATTTGTTGATCCTGAATGATC
>RZYT01000519.1 GCA_009930195.1 Spirochaetia bacterium
TTGTTTGCCGGTCAGCCGTGGCGATCGTTTCAAGTACCTTTCCATGCCAGAGGGTGTTGTCGGCCAATAGAAAGCCGCCACTTTTCACCTTCGGGAAGGATGCCTCGTAGATCTGCCAGTAACTCCGTTTGTCCCCATCCAGGAAAGCAAGGTCAAAAAAGTCATCTTCAAATCGTGGCAGCAACAGGGCCGCATCGCCAATATGAAGGGTGATCCGGTCGCCGAGAGGTGAAAGTCCAAAATTGTAACGGATCATCTCCTCCAGTTCGTCATCAATCTCGAGAGTATGCAACTCAGCCCCTTCTTCCAGCCCTTCGGCGATACACAACGCCGAATAACCGGTGTAGGTGCCAACCTCCAGCACCCGTGAGGGGCGAATCATCCGGACCAGCATCTGAAGCAACCGCCCCTGCAGATGACCTGACACCATGGTGCCATGTAGCAGCTTCACGTGCGCCTCACGATAGATCTCCTGCAACAGGGGCGGCTCCTCATAAATATAACGGAGGATATAATCTTCCATTCTGTCAGCTCTGCATATACAATCAGACAACGGTTGCCGCCCTTTACTGGGTGTAATCCGGCAGGTTATACCTCTCTTTTGCCTCCAGGATACGCCACGCCTCAATAATCTCCAGGTAGGTGGTACCACCCACCTCGCCGAAGCTACCGCCTAGATAGGCAACACGGTCCTTCCGTTCAATAAGGCCTTGTTCCAGCAGACGTTTGATAGCTTCCACGAAGTATGCCCTACGACTCTCCTTGGTATTGCCATCGCCCTTGCCCTGTTGATACTCTGCCCATACACCATATGAGAGAGCCAGCTCCCGAGCGAGTCGCTCAGAGGTGGCAATGGCATAAACAGTGCTCTTGCCACGGAAGGCAGCCAGCACGCGTGCCGTACGTCCGGTGTGGCTGTCGGTCACGATTGCTTTTACGTTCATCCGCATAGTAGCTTTAACCGCCTGTTTGGCAAGGAACTCAGTCACCTCTCGGTCATCATATTGCACGTATGGCACCCTGATATCATTCTCAGCCAACTTGGTCTTCTCAGCTTCGTAAGCTGTTTTGGTCATGGTGCGCACCGCTTCTACGGGATACTTGCCATAAGCAGTCTCACCGCTGAGCATCACCGCATCGGTACGGTAATAGATGGCGTTGGCGATATCGGTGATCTCCGCCCGCGTGGGACGAGGATTGTGAATCATGGAGTGGAGCATCTGTGTGGCCACGATCACCGGC
>RZYT01000137.1 GCA_009930195.1 Spirochaetia bacterium
AAAGGGGTGCAGGCGCTGCTGGTCAGTGACATCACCTATATGGATATGGAAGAGAGTATTGTGGGCAGGGATGTCCGCACGTACGTGACCGAGGGTACCCTGCACTATGAGAAGGTGACTTCCCGTGAGTATTACCTGATCCAGAAGGCAACGCTCTCGCTGACCTACTCGCTGCTTGATAGTTCGCAGAATCGCATCCTCCTGAGCAGAAGCTTTACCGGCAAGCAGGAGCGTGAAACCAAGATCGGGACGCGCGTCTACCTTTTTGATACGGGGACCCCGGGCGCCTATCGTGATGAACGTCGGTATGCAAGCGGTCATGCACCCTCCTTTGCCCCCTTGTTCGAGCAGATACTCGGCGGATTCTCCCAGACCATCGGAGGCCAATTGGCGCCCAGCTATCAGCTTTCGCAATTGCCATTGCTGGGAAACAAGCCGAAAGTCAAGGAAGTGGAGCCTGCGTACAAACTGGTTCGCCAATCTTCCTATGCAGAGGCATATGAGCTCTTCCTGGGAGCCTGGGAGCAACAGGGGCATCTTCCCAGCGGTTACAATGCGGCGCTTCTTCTGGAAGCCCTTGGAAACATTGATGGGGCGGTTGATCTGATGAGTACCGTCTACCACAGCACAGCTTCACAACAGGCACACGACGCGCTGCTGCGCATGCAGGAAGCACAGAGCGGGCAGAAGAAGGCTGAACGCCAGATATCCGGGGATATGAACCGTGATGGCCAAGGGGTGACCATGACCCAGTACATGGTGATGGAGTAAACGGAATGCAAGCAACCCATGATTCTTCCTTGATCTTGGTGTACACCGGTGATGGAAAGGGAAAAAGCTGTGCTGCGATGGGACAGGTGACAAGGGCTCTTGGCCATGGGGCCCGATGCCTGGTTGTCCAGTTCATCAAGCAGGATCCCCAGAAGCTCGACTCGGGCGAGTACCGAAGCCTGATGAAGCTTGGGGTGACCTGGAAACAGTTTGGGGCTGGGTTCACCTGGGAAGGGGAGAACGACAAGCTCAATGCACAGCTTGCCAAACAGGGCTGGGAGCAGGTGAAGCGCTGGATAAGCAGTGCCTCCTATGACCTGATCGTGCTCGATGAGTTCACGTACACCCTTACCCTGGGTTACCTCGATGTTGAGGAGATCTGCACCTGGCTCTCCGACCACAAGGCAAAGGAAGGCTTTCCCCATCTGGTCATAACCGGCCGTGATGCCCCTTCCCGGCTCATAGCACTAGCCGACATGGTCAGCGAACTGGGTTGCATCAAGCACCATTTGGCGAAAGATGGCCGCAAAGCACAGGCAATGATCGAATATTGATGGCCCGAATCCTGAATGAGCTCCTTTTATCCTTTCACATTTTCATGAATGCGGATATAATCGGGTGAAAGGAGTATCTTCATGGGTGTTTGTGACCTTCACTGTCATCTCCTTCCTGAAATTGATGACGGGTATGTTTCTGTTGAACAATTTTCCCGAATGCTCACCCTCTATGCTGAGAGTGGCATCACTACCATCGCTTTCACCCCCCATATCTACAACCCCTATGTGACCACCAATGTTGCAAACCTGAGATCTACGTACCAATGGGCCCAGGAAGTGGCATCTTCCTTGGGCTTGGTGACCTACCTGGGCAGTGAATTGTATGTCGGTGAACAGGATGAGCTGAAGAGCCTTCCCATCGGAGGGCGGTATGCTTTGGTGGAGTTTGGACTCTCCTTGCCTCCTCCCAGGCTCTTTGAACGGCTTGAGGGAGTCCTGAACCAGGGTTTGGTCCCCATTCTGGCCCATGTCGAGCGGTATCGCTGGCTTGAGCCGAAAAGTCCGTTGCTTGCACAGCTGAAACAGATGGGCTGCTTGCTCCAGAGCAACGTGGAAGCTGTGGAGAATGGTGACTCTCTTCCCTATTTGAAACTTGACCTGATCGATGTGATAGCAACTGATAATCATGGCGATGAGACCCTTCCTTTGCGATTGGTGCAAGCCTTGGCCGATTGGCCGCAGGTAGCCCAGCGCATGGAGAATCTTTGGTAATTCCACCCGAATGGGTGAATGAGGAGGTAGCGCATGCTGCTGGATATGACTATTGCGAACTTCAAGTCCGTGAAGTCGGCTCAGACGATTTCGTTTGAAGCTGTCAGGGACAACCGGTTTCCCGAATCTAAGGTGGTCGAAGTCAACGACAAGCTGAAGATCATCAAGACAGCCGCCATTGTCGGGCCCAACGGAGCGGGAAAAAGTTCGTTTGTACGTGCTCTGGAGGCTCTCAAGGCTATTGTCTGTTGCTCCGAGGAGACAGAAAATCCCTTGCAGATTCTCAGCGGAACATCTTTTGCGTACTCGGAGGAGAAGGGCCAACCGGCAACCATCATCATCCGGGTGCTGGTTGAGCGCGATGAAGAGACGGGAGAGCCTACCATCGCCCAGTATACGCTGGTAGCCGACAGGGAGAAAGTTGTGGAGGAGTCCCTGTTCCATATCATCGGCAGGTCCAAGAAGCTGATGTTTGAACGCCTCCTTGACGAGAAGAGCCTCTTGCTTGATGACCAGACCCTCACCTATACCTATCGCTGGGGCAAGATGTATCGGGGAGAAAAGAAGCGGTTGGTAGGAAAGATTGATGAGAAGCACTCCTTCCTTGGTGCGGCTGCACAAAAAGGTGGGGAGACTACCCTCAAGCTGTATGGCTGGCTCAGCGATTCACTGCACCTTCTGCCCATGGGCGTTTCGAATATCAGTGAGAAGTATTTGATCAGCCAGCTGACAGAGCACCCTGAATGGGTCCAGCAGCTCATCAACTTCCTTTGGAGCGTGGACATCACCGATATCCGTGACATCCGTGTCAAGGATGACCGTCTTATCTTCGTCCATACCAATGTAACCCAGCACTATGCTTCGTTCTTTTCCTTGGAAAGCTTGAGCCTGAGGCGTCTGTGCCTGATGGGAGCTGCATTCTTTGAGAGCTTCACGAAGAACAAGACCCTGGTCATTGATGACTTCGGCATGCTGTTGCACCCCAATGCTCTGTGTCATATCGTCGAGATCTTCGAGCAGAGCAATATTGGCTACGGTTCCCAGATGTTGGTGGTCGACTGCAACCCCTCATTGCTCAGGCCGGGGCTCCTGAGAAGGGATGGTGTGTATTTTGCTGAAAAGAACAGCGAAAGCGCCACCGTCTATTTCAGTTTGGCTAACTTCAAGTATTCGCGAAGCAAGGACAAGACCCAGAGCCAGTACATGAATGGAGCCTTCGGGGCTCTGCCGATTCTTTCGGAGTTCAGCTTTGTCGGCTCGAAGGAGGAGAACTGATGGCACGCAAACGAATTTCACAGCAACCTCGCCAGACCGTTTTGCTGGTGACGGCAACAGAAGCTGAGGCTCTCTACTTCTCCCAAATGCGCAAGGACTGCCGGTATTCGAACATGACGGTGGTTTGGGAGCGTGACTACAAGGATCTGGAGCACCTGATCCTGCTCACCAGCAGATTGCGGACCAGTGGTGGATACAACAGTGCGTGGGTGGTGTTCGGACTTTCAGATGTGCAAGCGACCGTCCAACAGGTGAAGGCTCTCCAAGCCTATGCAGAGCAGAAGAAAGTGAAGCTTGCTTGGAACAACCCATCCCTGCCGTTGTGGTACCTTCTGCACTTGCAGGCCCCGAAGGGCTTTGTGGGTGATCAGTCGATGATTGAAGCTGCGCTTGCAAAGCAGTTTCCTTCCTTCTCTTCCGCTGCATCCTATCTGTTGGGCGAGGGGAGTTATCTGCACCTGCGTCTCTACAGTGCAAAGTCAAAGGCAGCGGTCAATGCCGCTTCCTACAGCAGTCTGGTCACTCCCAAGCTCGGCTTGGCCCCTACCAACATGGTTGCGATGCTCAACGACATCACCGAGATCTGCGGTCTTGCCGATTTGACCCACAACCAGAAACAGCTGGGCTTGAGCAGGAAGAACGGGTAACGAGGTGAATGGACTCCACTTGCTTGTCTACATGCTGGCTTTCGCGCTTGGTTGCATGACGTTGGCGCTGGCCATTGTCTACCGCCTCGCCAACAAGCAGCGGTGGGCAACCTATTTCATCGTTTGTCATGCATCCCTCTTGGGGTGCATGATGCTTCTTGCCTTGCAGACCATGTCAAAGGTATTCCTCTCCGGATTGGCCTACCAGATCATCACCTACAGCATTGCTGCGGTGGTGATAGGGAATCTCACCTTCCTCATCGTGTTCATACCGTATTTCACCACGTGGGTGATAGCCCAGCCGTGGAGACAACCCTACAAGGCCCTGTTTTTCGGCTTGGCTGCAGCATATCTTGCTCTGGGCATTGCCCGGGAGGTCACCAACAACCTTGTTCTTGACCAGGTGATGTTGCTGGTCTTTGTGTTTGTGGTGGGTTTTTGCCTGTCCGTCATGCTCCGTAATCTCAATTCCATTGCGAACAAAACTGCACGGGCGTCAGCGATCACCATCATCATTGTCAGCTTTGCCATGGTGCCGGCCATTTTGGTGGCACTGTTCTTCCCTTCGGTGAAGAGCCTTTTGTTCGGCATCTATTTCCTTGCTCTTTCCATCACCATCATGGTCTTCCTCTTCATGGAGTTTGTCCGTTTGGGCAGGGAAGGGGAGCTGAAGCCAAAACAGCTTGTGCTGGAGGATTTGGAGGAGTACCATATAACCGAGCGTGAGTTTGCCGTGATTGAATTGATCAGCAAAGGACTAACAAACAAGGAAATGGCAACCCAGCTGGGGATCAGCGCAAACACGGTGAACAACCATGTTGCCAACATATACAGCAAGACGAAGGTACGAAGCCGCATAGATCTTTTGAATCTGCTCAAGCAGAGTTGGTAGGGGGAGAGCATGCAGATAACTTATATGGTTCCAGCTTGGAATGCACATCATTATCAGGATAAGGCGGCGGTGCGTGCCTGTGCCCGGCCTTGGGCCATGATCCATCCCGAACCGGTCCAGAAGGCAGTGCTTCTCTGCCACGGTTACACCGGCTATCCAGGAGAGCTGATCCGGCCGGGCCTTGATCTGTATGAAAAGGGGTTCGATGTCTACTGCCCCCGCTACCCAGGTCATGGCACCAGCTCTGCCGATTTTCTGGCAAGCAAGGCTGAAGACTGGATCGGTACGGCCTACGATGCCTATGCCTACCTGGCCCAACGCTATGAGAATGTGTCGGTGGTCGGCCACTCGATGGGTGGTGCGATAGCCACCATCATTGCCGATGCATTTGCGAGCGACCAGTTGGTGCTGCTGGCTCCGGCACTTGTCATCCCGGATTTACCGGTGAGTACCTTGCGGTTCCTCAGGTTCTTCGTCAAGCGAACCAAGAAGAGCTGGCAACCGGATCCTGATTATAGGTTCTATTATGAGGGAGATGAGGGTGATGATGCATACCTTGGCTCTGAATACTGGTCTTACCAATTCCCGAAGGGCTTGTGGGAGCTTGAGCGTGTCAGAAGGCAGGCGGTAGCTTCTATCGACCATCTTGCTGCCGATACGCTGTCCATCAGCGGGGGGCTGGACCTGACGATTCCCGTCGAGGCTTCCAAACTGGTCACGGATCGCCAGAAGGGTGTGAACAAACATCTTCATATCGAGGATATCGGGCACCTGATGCCCTATGACAAGAATCTGGATGCCCAGAACCGGGCTATGGCGGCCGTTGTTTCTTGGTTGGAAGGGGAGCGCTAGGGCCGAGCCAGGTACTCGTATATGGCGCTTATCTTGTCACTGAGGCTTACCACAACACTTTCGGGGTAGCGTGGCAGCTGGAGTGTCTTGGGAAACATGTGTTTGGTTATGATGTCTTCTTCACGTGCATCCACTTCAAAATAGGTCTGGGCATTCCTAAGTGCGATGTACGGATGTTCCTTGCCGTGTGAGGAGCGTTTTTCATCGGTAGCTTTGCGCTCACGCCAATCATAGAGAAAGAAGTCGTGCAGAAGGCCTCCCCGTGCAGCTGCCCGAAAATTCAGGCCAAGCGCCTTGCTGATGCGATAGGAGAGGTAGGAAACCCGTTGGGCATGATCATAAATATGGTTGGTATGGTGACGGAAGGTCTTCAGCTTGAGGAATTCGTCATGTGACAGGATGTCCTCCACCAGGATGGTGTG
>RZYT01000520.1 GCA_009930195.1 Spirochaetia bacterium
ACCCGGTCAAGCGAACAGCTGGTTGTCTTGGTCAATACGCAGGATCTTCATCCTGCGTATGAGAGACTGATGCACTGCTTTGTCAGTGAGCAAGAGCCTGGGCAAACTCATTGATTGCATTGGTACGAATCTTTTTGATGTCCTCTTTGCTCTTGCTCATCTTTTGCATGAACCAACGGGTTATGGGAGTCATACGGGAGAACAGGAGCTGGCCTCCGAAGCTGGTCCTTGCCACCGCATGGGAGAGAAGATCCTCCGGATAATTGAGGGAAAGTTGCTTGTTGATCTCTTCCTCTTTGTCTTCCATGCCGCAGATGAACAAGCCAAGCCTCTTCTTCAGCAGCTGGTCCTTGTGCTCCAAGGAGAAACTGCGGATCTTGCCATCGAGCCGCCCGGCATGAATGGCACCGCCGAGTACGACCGTATCATATGGATCCATATCGATGGTCTTCTGCTCCTTGAGATCGAGCATCATAACCTCTCCCGCCAGCTGCGAGGAGAGCATTTCCACACACGTTCTCGTTGTCCCATGCTGGGTGGCATAGATAATGAGAGTTTTCACCGTACAGTCCTCCTTTGTCTTGCATACGAAGACAGTATGAAGGCAAAGGAGGAAAAACGATAGCGTTCCTACCGCATTTTCTTGACGATAGTTTCCGCTGCCTTGATCAACGGATAGCCTGCCGGGGAACCGGTAAGCAGGGGCTGGGTGCCGATCTGCATGGTCAGGAGCTGCTTGACCGTAACACGGTTCTGGATCAGGAAGCCTATTGCATTGGTCAGCTCTCCTGTGCTTGCCCCTCCATAGACTTCGGCACCAAGAATCATACCGCAATCACTGGCAACAATGAGCTTGACCATCTGCTTGTGCGAATGCTCGAGGTTGCCCGGATGGGTATCCATTCCGGTGAAGCTTCCGCAGATGACGGCAAAGTTCTCTGCAACAGCCCGTGTCTCGGTGATGCCTGCGGTTCCGAATGCATGGCACCCGATTGCTGTTGCATAGATGGCGATGGTACCGGTAAAGGGCTTGCAGGGACTGAGCGAGTACAGGTTCAGCCCGGCAGTTCGTGCTTCTGCACAAGCGGTGGAAGCGAGCATCGTTCTGTCAAGCTTGCGGGTGATGAAGTCCCGTTTCTCGGCACAGTCTCCGACAGCTATGATGTCGCTGGTGCACGGCAGTACGCGCATGTACTCACAGGTCTTGATGAATCCATACTCATTGAGTTCGATCCCAGC
>RZYT01000521.1 GCA_009930195.1 Spirochaetia bacterium
CCGAAGAAATCTTCCTTCACCGGGCGCCATCCGAGAGTGATGGTGGGTGAAAAACCAAGGCGATTGCCTTCCGGCAACTTGGCGGAGTAGGGAAGCGCAGAGCTGAAATCAACGTAATATTTCTGCCGGAAGTTATAAGAGGCCTGCAAACCCAGGTTCACATTGGTCAACCGGTGGTACTGTCCGCTTTGCTGCCGTTGCCATGCATTGGCCAGCACCATGGCGAAAACGTTGTGGTCACTGTTGAAGGTGCGGGTGTAATCAAACTGCGCCGCCATGTTGTATGTATAACGATAAGCTGAATTTTCGATGGTCTCAGATCCAGACTTCCTGTCGGTACCATACTGGGTGACACTGGCAATCATATCGCTACCGGCATAATTTGTCCAAACCGGTGCGAAGATTGCATACTCGTTGGAGTATCCCTGGTTGTAGGTAGATGCATAGTCAATACCATATTTCGCACGCATGTGCAATCCCTCGAGCAGTGATCGCAGGTTGAGGTCGAAACGGGTGTTGAACTGGAACTGACGGCTCACAAACTTGTCATCACCGGCTGCGTATGCATCGGCAATCGGGTTGGTGGGATTCAACTGTGTACCTCCCAGGAAATATTGTCCATCGATCAGGTAGTTGCTGGTACTGATGGAGTTCCATGAAGGAGTGTCATTTTCTTCCAGGTAGGTGAGCGGAACCAGCGGTGCCACACGGTTGGGACGCAGCGTGGCCGCATTCGACCACCAGTCACCCCTGGCGGTGTAGGAGTCATAGAAAGTGACATTCGCATCGGCCTGCACTTTGAGGAAGTCTGTCACATTCACATCAAGGTTCCCGCGCACGAACATGCGACTGGTATAGTTGTCCTTGCTGTTGCCCACATTGAGTAACGAGTTTTCACGATAGTAACCGGTAGTGGTATAATACTTCACCCGTTGGTTGCCACCCGAAATCTCAGCGATTGCTTCCGACCTGTTGTATGCTTTGCGGAGATAGTCTGAAGAGTACATATCCAGATCCGGATAACGGTATGGATTATCTCCTGAAGCATGCCTGTAGATATCTTCAATACTGTAGCTGGGGTCCAGACCGTCATTGAGACGAGCCTCGTTATAGAGCGTCATGTATTCAGCCGATCCCAGATACTTGGGAAAAGCCTTGGGTGTATGCATCCCGCTATTGACGCGTAAGCGAATGGTGGGATCACCCATTTTTCCACGCTTGGTGGTGATCTGAATCAC